>CAMCFM010000092.1 GCA_945874095.1 Candidatus Kuenenia stuttgartensis | reverse complement strand
CAGGTGGTGCAAACTTCCTGTTTGCTGACGGTTCCGTCAAGTTCCTCAAAGCCTCGGTCAGCCGCACAACATACGCTGCCCTTGGTAGCCGTGCTGGTGGTGAAGTGATCAGTGCCGACCAGTATTGATTTTAAATCTCTGAAAGGATGTGGCGACTCGTAAAGATTACGTCACATCCTTTTCTTAAACGAACTTCAGGGTTGATACCTGAAGTTTGTTTATTCATGATGGATCGATTTTCACGGATTGGACGCTTTTGTCGTTCTTGATGAGAGCGAAATACGACTTCTGAAATACACACAGGAAAGAGCAGGCTGGTTATGAATCTTTTAGCCAAAATTGGCTCCAAAATACTCTCCGCATCTGCGGTTCTGGTAGTGGTTCTTGTAGTTGGCTGCGGCGGCGACGATCTTGGCAAGCGTTACGCTGTTTCCGGAACCATCACCTACAAAGGCAAACCGCTTCCTAAAGGCACCATTGCATTTGTTTCGGACAAGCCAGATGGTCGTGGCGCAACTGGTGTCATCGAAGACGGAAAATATCAACTAACGACTCAAAGCCCGAACGACGGAGCCTTTCCAGGCACCTATCTGGTCACGATCAACGATATCACAGTCGATGCATCGGCTGCCGAAGCAGAAACCAAGAAGCTGGCTGCCAAAAAGGGCGTTCAGATGGTTCCAGGTGGCATGGTCGACCAAGTCCACCAAGCAAAAGCACTTCGTAAAGCAGCCAATAGCGTTCCCGCAAAGTACGCCTTGGCTTCGACGTCGGGTTTGAAAGCGGAAGTCAAAGCCAGTTCGAACAAATTTGATTTCGAACTGACAGACTGATCTTTCGGAGAGCCCGCCTCTCCTGTAATCTATATGAATCAAGAAACCTGATAGGAAATTCAACTCCTATCAGGGTTTTGATCGATTAAGATACTCAAGAGGTCGATTCAATCTTCTGAAATACTAGCCATCGGAGTGTTTTGAGCCATGTCACTGTACTATCCGTGCGGAACGATTTCCAGACGTGCCCTGCTTGCCGGAATGTCCATTCCAGCCATTGGTAGCGTGAAGTATGTCTCTGCCAGCGAATCACGACTGGTGACCGACCCTCTATTTGACAAATCCAAACTTGGTGCCCCAGGCCCATTCCCAGGCCGGGTGATTGAAGCCAAGCATGCTTCGTTGAGTAATAACGGCAAAAAAAGCCGCGATGCGTTCAAGCAGACCCTGGCCCGTGGTATGAAAGAACTGACTCAGGCTGATGACGATGTTCAAGCCTGGAGAAGCTTCTTTGAACCCGGCGATGTGGTGGGTATCAAGGTGGTCCCGAATGGTCACCCGCAGGCCCCGACCTCACCTGAACTCGTTCTGGAAGTGATCGAAGGTCTTAAAGCAGCTGGTGTTAAAACCAAAGACATGTTTGTTTACGACCGCTATCTTGGTGAATTCATGGGTGCTGGATATCAGAATATCCTCCCTCCCGACATTCGCTTTGGCGGCCTGACCTCCGAAGGCGGTTCACAAACCGACCTTATGGCGGAATCACACAAGAAAAGCCCGATCTCAGGTTATGACCGCGACGAATTTGTCCACATGAACCTGGTCAACAGTGGAGACGATCCGAAAGACGATCGTAACTACCGTTCCCACCTCGGTCTTTTCGTCACCAAAGTGGTGAACAAGATCGTCGCCTTGCCCGTCTTGAAGGATCACGGTTCTGCCGGTGTCACCGGTGCTCTCAAAAACATGAGTCACGGATCCGTGAACAACGTCGCCAGGTCGCACAGCACGCCTTCGACGAATGTTTGCAATCAGTTCATTCCCGAAGTGATCAACCACCCGATCCTGCGTAAGAAGTTTGTACTCCAGATTATGGACGGTTCCCGAGGTGTCTTCCAGAAAGGCCCGTTTGGGAACAATCCTGACTTCGCCTGGGATTACAACGCTTTGATGTTCGCTACAGATCCAGTGGCGATGGATCACGTGGAATGGCAGATCATCGACGCCAAGCGTAAGGTGCAAGGCCTTCCTCCAGTGGCATCCACCGGCAAAACCGGTCTCGATCCACTCGGTACAGAAGGCTTTGATATCCGTCAGCCACAGCACATTGCGCTGGCTGGTAGCTTGGGGATCGGCCTCTTTGAATTCAAGTCACCACGTGGCCGCCGTCAGTCGATCGATCACCGTGTTGTGACCGTCGTCTGACCGAATTGGGACATTGTTCTAAATTCTGTGGCTTGCTTGTTGAGCCCCTGAAATAAATTTCGAAATCAACCGTGTTCCTTGAGCATGGTTGATTTTTGTATAATAAAGTCTTGTCGAAACTGCGTCATCCGTCATCTCTCAGATCATTTTGAATATGCCAACTGGATCATTGAAATTCTCGCAACGACGGATTCTGATTCTCGTCGGAATGATCTGCTTGATCGGTCTGACGGTACTTTGGTGGGGCTCCACGCCGCGTTTTTCAGACTTTGAAAAATTGATTTCCGAACGACAATACGACCAGGCTGAAGAGCTTGTGAATTCCATACTCAAGTCAAATCCCAACGATTCAACAGCCTATTATCTTCTATCCAGGCTTGAACTTGCGCAAGATCGCCCTGACCCTTCCATGAATGCCATGCGAAAGGCTTTGGAACTGGGCTATCCTGAGGAACCACTTCAAGTTCTGAGGGCGGTGATCATGTCCAGGGCCGGACAGCTTCTGGGAGCAGAGCCGATCTTGACTCAGGCGTTTATCAGGTCAGAGTCGCCCAAGGCAGAAATCGCTGAAGGGCTTTCACGAATCTTTTTGGGTAAAATGCAGCTTGCGGAAGCCTCAAAAACGATTGATGCCTGGATGAAAGCCGCCCCTCTTGATGATCGGCCTTACCTCTGGCGTAACGAAATTGATGAGCGGATTGGGGCCGATATTGAAGTGATCATTCTGAACTATCGGAATGCCCTCAAACGAAATCCGGAAAATCTCAAGGCGAGAATCGCGCTGGCAGATCTTCTCATGAAGGCCAATCGAACGGACGATGCGAAGATTGAGTTCACGGAATATCGTGTGAAGGATCCAGGAAACGTTGCGGCGATTTTAGGGCTTGGGCAGATTGCCCTGACTCAGGGCGATACCGAATCGGCAGAAAGCCTCTTCAAAACCGTGCTCGAAAAGGATGGGAATCAGATCACCGCGTTAGGTGAACTGGCACAGATCGAGATCCAGAAGGGCGAGATTGAGCAGGCGTGCAACCACTTGAAGAAAGCGACAGAGCTTTCTCCGTTCGATTCCGAAGTGTTTTATAAGTACGCACAAGCTCTTAAACTGGCTGGAAATACGGCTCTTGCCAAACAGGCTTCCGAGCAATCCGGCAAGCTCAAAGAGGATCAGGACAAGATACAGGAACTTCGCAAGGCGATTGTCCAACGGCCTGAAGATTTGGACCTGAGGGTCGAAGCGGCTCAGTGGCTGATCGATCACGGACATGAAAAAGAGGGCTTGGAGTGGGTTGATCTTGTCCTGAAACAAAAACCTGGTCACCAAGCCTTATGTCGATTTCTGGTCGAGTTTTATAAGAAGAAGCAAAACTTCGGGCTCTCGAATTATTATCAATCCCTTCTGCCGAAGTGATTTTTATCAGAGATTCAAGCCAGATCGATGATCGTTTTTAGGAATAGGTATAAATTATACCCATGTCGTTCTGAAATCGGGAGTTTGAGTCAGAGATTTGGAGCGTAGCCCAACCGCGATTCACAATCTGTAAATAGATAGATAACATGTAATGTAGGCTATTTCCCCCTGACATGGCGGGCTTTGGATTTGATTTTCAGGACGATGCAAATTGTTTTTATGTAAGATGTTACACGCGTATTGGCTGAAAGGGCAAAACCCCGCCCGGTCAGGGGACCATTCCTACAGAAACACGCTTCTGAGTTTAGGCCGCCATACTGCAACTCTGACCCTTAAAAAACGAGAGACCCGCTCCCCGCGTTTTCTTCCATCGCGGGGAACGGGCCTCCACTGGGGATCATGACCATACCTGACTGAAATCAGGCGGGTCTGGCTCCACTTTAAGTTCAATAACTCGGAACGATCACAGGAACCTGCGTGCAATTCTGGACAGCTTGCTGAGTCGCCACCACCTTGGCAGACGTCCGTGTGACTGTCACAGGGACTTGCTCTGCCACGGTCACGGGAACTTGCCGAATGGCGGTTTCCGAGACGTACCTGGTCGTGGTGACAGGGATTTTTTCTTCCTGAATCTCTTCCACCATCTTGCAAGTGGTGACGGGAACCTGTTCCACACGCTCTTCGTTCACATAGCTGCAAGTACGAACTTCGTAGGGCTCAACGCGTTCTTCAGCCACATATTCTGTGGTTTGAACCGGGATCTGTTCGACCCTTTTCTCTTCCACATAGCTGCATGTCCTTACCTCATATGGCTCCACACGTTCTTCAGCGACATATTCCGTGGTCTGAATCGGGATCTGCTCCACACGTTCTTCAGCCACATAGTTGCAAGTCCTGACTTCGTAGGGCTCAATACGCTCTTCGGCAACCATTTCAGTACGTGTCACAGGCACTTGCTCCACACGTTCTTCGTTGACGTAAGAACAGGTCTGGACAGGAACTTGCTTGGTGATGGTCTCTTGAACGTAGCTGGTTTCCACAATATTGCGAATCACCGGACGCTGTACCATGACCGTCTGATTCAGGACCCGAGGGGCAGACTGAACGGCCACGGTCTGGGCACAACCAGTGCAGCCGTTCACCATAGTCTGTTGAACAATCGGGCCAGGTACCACCACCTGCTGATTCTCAAACGAGGCTTGGGTTTCTGTCACCTGACGCGTGGTTTGAACCGGTTTGAGAACGTTGTAACTTTCGTTCACCATGGAGGTTTGAACAACGGGCTTCATCACGGAATAGCGACGTTCTTCCATGGATGTTTTGGCCACAGGCTTCATCACCGTGTAGCGACGTTCCATTTTTTGAGTCTGCACCACAGGTTTCATCACCGTATAACGCTTTTCTGTGGTGGATGTTCGCACGACGGGTTTCATGACCGTATAGCGACGTTCCATTTTTTGCGTCTGTACCACAGGCTTCATCACCGTGTACTCGCGCTGAGTGGTGGAAGTACGCACCACGGGTTTCATGACCGTGTAGCGTTTTTCCATCTTCTGCGTTTGCACCACGGGTTTCATCACCGTGTATCGGCGCTGGATGTTGGCGGTCTCGTAGACCGGTTTTTGCACGGTGTGTCGCCGGGTGACGAAACTTGTTTCTTGTACAGGCTTTAAGACTGTATAAGACTCCTGTTTCATCGCGGTTTTGTACTGCGTTTGCATGACCGTCACTTGTTCAGGCACCATAACGGTCTGATAGACCGTTTGCATGACGGTGTCACATTGGGGCGTGAGGGCAACCATGGAAGTGGTGCGAGCCACAACCGGCGACCTGCTGCACGCCAATTGGACGGCCCCTCCGTAGGTCGCCCACGCCGATTGCCCGCTCAGCGAAATCACGCCAGCGAGTCCAGCGGCATAGAGTCGAATTCTTTTGCGGCCTGTCATAAAATTCACCTTCACAACGAAATCCATGGCTAAGTTCTTCGTCATACCCGATCCAGTCGAGGCTCCCCAGTGAAAATGCCTCGAAACCACTCGACCGATACCGACGAAACTTCAGCCCATTTTCGTGTCCATGGCAATTATATCGCGCCAAAATCGCTGTATCGGGCAAAACCAATCCAGCGCCGTTGGAACTACGAAATTTCTTAGGAAAAAGTTCAAGTTTTAAAGAATTCAAATTTTAGATGCATCCAATAGAACGGTAAAGATAGATGGCGTTTCTTACTCAAGTCCCTGTTTTGCAATGACTTGCGTATACGTACACCATGTCGGTCGGGGCGTAGTTGCCAAAAGTAGTGGTTGATACGGTTGTATCAAGAGAAGCGGTGGGTGGCCAAAATTAGTTTTTAAGCCACCCGGAAAAGCTCAATTTTTGGACTTTTGGGACAATGAGTCGATCACAGACTTGGCCTCGACACTGACACCAGCGAATTTGCTTGCGGTCAAAGTTTCCACCTCAGGCTTGACCATGGCCCCCAGAACACTAGGGCCCTTTTTCAGGACTGTCGAAAGTGATCTAAGAGCTTGTGTCTGAAAGGCTTCAATCCTGTTGAGCTTTTCGTCGGCATTCTCAAGATTGATGGTCTGTTCGAGAGTGGACTGGGTGAGCAATTCCTTGAGGATGTCGATGGCTTTCGGGTCGTCACGTCGGATCAACGAGAAGCCGGCGTTATAGGCGACATCTTTATTGGTGTCACCAAGTCGCTTGCGCAGGGCTTCGCTGGAAGCCTCTCCACCACAGAATCCGAGGGCATAAACAGTTCTGAGCCGAACATCTGCTTCCTCAGATTCAGAAGCTTTGGCCAGAGGGCCAACCACATTCTCAGCCGTGATTTTCCCATCTTGTCGAGCGGCTTGTCGTGCCAGACTTTCGGCAGCGGCAATACGCACAGCGATTGGCTGATTCGATTCCAGAGCCCGAGCGAGTGCTGGCAGAGCTTCTTCCGCCTTACCGCTGGTCGAGGTTCCTTCAGAAATCTGGAAGACGCCAAGGGTTAAAGCCAGATATTGCTTGGCTTCGCTGTTGTCGCCCGTGGTCTGGTTTAATTCGGAATTCAGGAGTTCTGTCAGGTCGCCCAGTAATTTTGGATCAACAGCGAGTGACTTTTCGTTCGTAATCAGGCTTGCGAGTTCGTAAGCGGCCCGGAATCGGCGATTGGCGTTTTCGGAGCGAATGATTGCGACATATTCGTTCACACCCCTTTCTCCGCCCGCCATTTTGCCGAAGAGTAGCCAGACGGCGATCACCACGCAAACAACAACCGCTGGAATCACAAAAAGCTGAACGATGAAGCCCGCTGTTGGTGGGTCTACAGGAGGAAGATCGGTTTCCGGGGTCAGGGGCGATGTGGCGTTGGTCACGTGTGATCCATAGTCTTTATCAGAACTGGGCAGAAGTCGCTCTCTTACTAACATATACATTAGCGTTTTTAAAGCGAATTGAGCCAGAGCAATCAGCCAGCCGGCTTTCGCCAAACTCCATGAAAAATCATGTAACCAATGATTCCAATAGCAATTGTGGCAAGTGATGCAAGTCCGTCCCAAGGCTTGTTCCAAATCGTCACGCTGATCAGAAGACCTGTTCCAACCAGATAAATCAACGGAGTGACCGGATAAAACGGGCATGAAAAGCCCGGCTTCGTTTCCGAGGGATGTCGCTTATACCAGAAGATGCTCGAGATGGTGAGCATCGAAAACAGGGCCAGCCCGATGCTGGAGACCACAATGATGGATTCCAGACTTGTGGACCATATGAATGCCATGGCCAAAACAGCTTGAATGGCGGTGGCCCGCTCTGGCATGGCCTGATGGCTCAATTTGCCAGCCCATCCGGGGAACTGGCCGGCTTTGGCCATGGCATGGATAATTCTTGGGCCAGTCAGGACATAGGCGCTTACGCTTGCGATCAGCATCAGCGAGATTGCGACACCAAGGACTCCTGCCCAGGTTTCTCCAAAGAGTCTTCTGGCAGAGAGTTCGGCAATCGGTGCAAGTGCGTCAAACCCTTTATTGGCAGCAAGTTCACGCAACTCAGTGGCCGACCAGGCGAGCCCATAAACCAGATTCAGGCCGAGATAGAGAATGGTGACAAATCCCGTTCCGATCAGGATCGAGAGCGGCAAGTTGCGCTGAGGGTTGCGGACCTCGCCTGCGATGTAGCCAATGGAATTCCAGCCAGTATAGGCGTAACTGATGTATATCAAGGAAGTAAGCGATTGTGCTGTGAGGCTGATGTCGATCCTGGATGGCCAGTCGGATGGGATTTCAGAGTTGGTCAGACCGACCCCAAGACCAGCGAACATCAGGAGGATGAGCAGCAGAATTTTGATTAAGGTGACGGTATTTTGGGTGAGTCCGCTGCGTGAGTAGCTGTGCGAGTGCATCCAGGAGAGTGAGAGTACGAGCCCGGTGGCGATCATCGAGACTGCAAGTTTTGAAGGCGATTCGCCTTCCACCATAAACGAGGATAAAAAATAAGAGGCTGCAGCTTTGGAAGATGCGGCGATCGGGCCAGCGAATCCGAGGATCACAGAAACCCAGCCTGACACGAACCCGGCAAGTGGTCCAAAGGCGTTGGAAAGAATGACGTAATCACCTCCACTGGAGGGATTTCTGGCGACCAGTTCGGCTTGGCTCATGGCCCCGCAGATGGCCAGAATTCCACCGATAATCCAGAGCACCCAGGCCCATTGATGGGATCCTACCGAAGCTACGGTAAAGCCTGACGTGGTAAGAATTCCGGTGCCGACCATGCTGGCAAAAACGACAAAAACACTGGTCATCAGACCGTAGCCGGAATGAGCCAGTGCGTTTTCATTCGTTTTATTCACAGGAGTAATGACTTAGGCAGACCGTGGCTTGGTCAAAGCTGGGCCGGTATCGAGGCGTGTATTTTTCGGAATCGAGTCTGGAGGGAGGGCTTCCAGAGGAGGAGGCTCAGCGGCTTTCGGAGGCGACAGATCCGGAGTGGTCATCGGCTTGGTCGGGCCGGTGGAGGGCTTGGCTGGATCCTTCTGCTTCAGGCCCGGTTCAGCAGAAGATGGTGCAAGTGGATTGACAGCAGGACCTTCGATCGGTTCAGAGATAATTTCTGAAGGAGCTGCCTGAGGACGTGCCCTTAAGGTACCTGGAGCCTGTGCGGTGGCTGGAGGAATGGCGCCTCGGACTTGCACTCCACCGGATACGATGGATGGAGCTTGGGAGACGGTTTCACCGCCAGGAACCTGAATCATGGTTCCGCCCAAGGCTGGGTTCATCGTGGTCACGCTCACAGGAACTTCGACTGGCGTTTCCACAACCACTGCCTCAGACAGTTTTTTCATCAGATTTGAGGCAAGCTGGCGAACCTCGGGGTTAGGGTCGTAGATCGCAACCCGTTCGAGGTAGCCAGGGATGGAAGGGTCAGGAATCTGGGTCAGGGCGATGACGCAGGCTTTGCGGACATTTTTGTTGAGGTCGACGCGAAGTCTGTCAAGGAGTAGGGGAACTGCGCGAGGGTTGCGAAGTTGTCCGAGGGCAAAAGCGGCTTCGCGGCGACGGTCAGGGAGGATGTCGCGGAGCTGACGAGCCAGCGAGTCGAAGACAGGGTCGATCGTTCTGGCCTGAGTCTGGACAACGCGAGTGCTGGTGACCACTCGGCTTGGCGACGTGACGATCGCTGTGCCAGGCGAAGAGACGTAGACTTGATTTGGGGTTGTGTCAGTGATCGTCTGGACGGTTTCCACAACAGGGGCAAACACACGTTCGATAAACGTTGGCTGCTGTTGCTGTTGAATGATGTAATCCTGTGCGGATACACCACACGGAGCCAGGCCTGAGACCAGCAAGGCTGCCAAGCGAAGAGTTCTGGGGCACATGGTCATGACTCCGTTCATTCCCGAATACGATGGAAGGGACTGATAATTCGATTGAGAATCGAGAAGGATCTCCCTGCCGGTCTGCGAATATCCTTATCGCAGGTCCGGCTGGAGAGTGATTAAAATTACTTGGGCGCCAGAATGGCGGTCATCTTTTTGCCTTCCATGGAAGGCGTCTTTTCGAGTTTCCCGAACGGAGCCAAGGCGGCTATGACTTCGTCCATGACTTTTCTGCCTTCTTCGATGTGGGCCAGTTCACGACCCTTGAAGAGGACATTGACAAGGACTTTATCCTTGCCGTCGAGGAATTCCTTGGCACGCGCAATACGAACACCGATATCGTGGTCGCCCGTTTTTGGACGGACCCGAATTTCTTTCAGTTGCGTTTGATGCTGTTTCTGCTTCGCAACTTTTTTCTTCTGGTCGTATTTGAACTTGCCGTAGTCCATGATCTTACAGACGGGCGGGCGTTCACTGGAGGCAACCTCCACCAAATCCAGTCCAGCCTCTCGAGCCAGTTCCATGGCACGATTCACCGGCATGGCTCCGAGCATTGCGCCTTCCTGATTGATGACGCGAACAGGTGAGATACGAATTTGTTCGTTCACCCGCAGTTGCTTATCACCACCACCGCCGCCACCACGGTCCATTTGACGATCGATGGGCGACTCCTCGCTTCTGTGATTCATACCGACCTTCATCAAAATTTGGATCAGAGTTCCGACACCCGGGCCGCATCATTCTTTCGACGATGCCCAACGACTCGGCTGGAGCCGCCGTAGATCCGACTTGATACACGACTCCAATTGGCTAATCTACGGAATTATTACGTCACGTCAAGACAAACGTGACGGAGTTCTTTATTTTTTCCTCACCAAACCCGCCTTTTCTCTCCCCCTACTTCTCGACAACAACCCTTTTTTTCGGCATACTAACACTCATGACGCACCACTCTCGACCAATTTTGAGAAGATTGGCTTTTCGGTTAGGGAAAACGACGACCTCCCGATGATCGACGGTTTCGGGTTGAAGCAGCCTCTCGACGCCAAAACAGGTTTTTCCGCTACGATTGATCAGGCGGAAGCCCAACTCTTTGAAATCCGTGTGGGGAATATCTCAAATGGAAGCTCCTCAGTCGCAACTGACCGAACGTCTTCGTGAACTGGCCCGAAACCTCTGGTGGACCTGGCAGCCTGAAGTGATCGACCTGTTCAGATCACTCAACCCAGCCCTATGGTCCAGCACCAGACATAACCCGATCGAGTTTCTCCAGCAGATCGATCCTGAAGAACTCCACGCCAAAGCCGATGCCATGGCACTCGATTCACGGGTCGATTACGCCTTCCGGCGCCTGAAAGATTATCTCGCGAATCGCAAAAGCTGGGGCGCCATCTATGCCGCCAGCCTCAGGTCAAGCCCCGTTGCCTACTTCTCCGCCGAATTCGGGCTCCACGAAAGTCTCCCGATCTATTCAGGCGGCCTGGGGGTTCTGGCCGGCGATCACCTGAAAAGCGCCAGCGACCTTGGCATCCCACTTGTCGCCATGGGCCTGCTTTACAGCGAAGGCTACTTCCGTCAGTCGCTCGATATGGATGGGTGGCAAAAAGAAAGCTATCCGCACAACAACACCGATCTCCTACCTATCGAGCCAGCCCTCGACCCTGACGGCAAGCCGATTCAGATCGCCATTCCGTCACGTAACGGAACCCTTCATGCCAAACTCTGGACAGTCGATGTCGGCCGGACCAAGCTCTTCCTGCTAGATTCCCGCGTTCCCGAAAACAGTGAGTGGGATCAAAGCCTGACCGCCCGTCTTTATGGTGGTGACGCCCGCGTGCGGATCCGCCAGGAACTCCTCCTGGGTGTCGGTGGAGTCATGGCCCTGCGTGCCCTTGGGATTCGTCCATCGGTCATCCACCTGAACGAAGGCCATAGCGCGTTTGCCCTTCTGGAAGAAATTCATGGCGAAATGGACTATCAGGGTCAGTCCTTCTGGGACGCTGCCCGTGAGGTCTCTGCCCGAACCGTCTT
>CAMCFM010000091.1 GCA_945874095.1 Candidatus Kuenenia stuttgartensis | reverse complement strand
CGATTATGCTTATGGGTTAAGTCCGTAAGCAAACCTGCGTGAACGACCGGATCTCGCAGACAGGTCAAAATTATCAGTGAATGTGGTGGGTTATTCAATGCGATGTGAATCGAAGGCCGTCCTTAAAAAGATTGCCTTCGTTTCATCGTGTTTTTTTAGATCCGACGAAGAACGCTAAGAAATCGGGCCGTCATCCGATGATGCCTCGATTTTGAATGGGTTTTGAGATTGAGGGAGATGAATCCAAACACCGCCTGATTTGCGAAACTTTTCCTTCAAAAAGCCAGAAGTGCGGTTGACCAAACCATTAGATAACTTAGAATCGGATCTCTGAGAATCATACGATGATCCGTTTTATGATTTTCAACCGACTGATAAGAACTTGCGATCTGGATGAAATACGGGACCACAATGAGCGACTCGGCCACCCATGGTGAAGATCAGGAACAAGTGCGACGAGTCAAGCTGGAGCGTATCTCCGCACTTGGCCGCGACCCTTGGGGCCAGCGTTTTGACGGCCACCAGCCGATCCACGAAGTCAGGGCACTAGAGCCTCAGGTTCCTCCAAAAGACGAAGCAGGTCATCAGCCACCTGGCCCTCCGGCTAGAATCGCCGGCCGAGTGATGCTTCGCAGGACCGCCGGCAAAGCAATTTTCCTCGACCTTCGGGACTGGACCGGCCGAATTCAGATTTTCTGTGGGAAAAGCCAGGTGGGCGACGACCACTGGGCCCTGCTTCAGGAAATGGACCTTGGAGACCTTCTGGGAATCGACGGCACGCTTGGATACACCAAAACCGGCGAACTGACCATCTTTGCGACCCAGATCGAGTTTCTCGGGAAGTCGATTCTGCCCCCTCCTGAAAAGTGGCATGGCCTGACCGATGTGGAACAACGATACCGCAACCGCTCCGTTGACCTTTTCTCAAATCAAGAGAGTCTGGCGGCATTCCTGAGCCGTTCCAAAATCATTGGAGCTGTCCGTAACACACTTGGTGGACAAGGCTTTATCGAGGTGGAAACGCCCACCATGCAAGCCATCGCCGGCGGGGCAGCCGCCCGTCCGTTTGTGACTCACCACAACACGCTCGACCTGACCCTTTACATGCGAATCGCTCCTGAGCTCTATCTGAAGAGACTCCTGGTGGGCGGCATGGAACGGGTCTTTGAAATTGCCCGGGTCTTCCGCAACGAAGGCATCAGTACCAAGCACAACCCGGAATTTACCATGATGGAGTGCTACCAGGCTTATGGCGATTATCACTCGATGATGGATCTGACAGAGGCCATCTTTACGTCGGCCATTCAGGCTGTTGACGGCCAGTTTGTCAGACCCCTGAACGGCCGTTCCGTTGACTTCACACCACCTTGGTCTCGCCGGACTTACTCCGATCTTTTCCTTGAACATGTCGGCTGCGGAATCGACGATTCAGACTCTGTCGTTTCGAAGGCTAAGGCCAAAGGTTTTGACACAGTTGGGGTGGCTCACGACGTGCTTGTCAGCCATCTTTTCGAAGAGTATGTCGAGGACGCTCTGGAAGGCCCGGTTTTTGTCACAGATTACCCTGCCTCACTTTGCCCACTGACGAAGCGTAAAACCAGTGATCCAAAGGTCGCCGAGCGATTCGAGCTCTTCGTACAAGGCATGGAGCTGGCAAACGCTTACACGGAGCTGAACGACCCGATCCTTCAGGAATCTTTGTTCCGCAGCCAGCTTGCTGGCCAAAAGGCCGAAGATTCCATGGCAAAAATGGATACGGAATTCATTGAAGCCCTCAAGCACGCCATGCCGCCCGCCGGTGGACTTGGGATCGGTATCGACCGCATGGTCATGGTCCTGCTTGATAAACCATCGATTCGCGACGTGATCCTTTTCCCTCTGCTTCGGCCGAGGAGCGATGGAGTCGCTGCATCTGGATCTGCCGAAGTGGAAACCAGGCCGGAACCAAAATCGGAATTCGAAGGAATGTAACCAGTCTTGCATCCCTGAATCAGACCGGTCTGGCGAGAAGCCAGAATGGCCTGTTTTTTTCAGGATATGCCCTGCCAAGGATGGCTTGCGATCATGTATAAGTATCTACTCTGCTGGCGCTATCTGAAGACCCGTTACATCGCTTTGGCGAGCGTAATTTCCGTGATGCTTGGGGTGGCCACAATGATCGTGGTCAACTCGGTCATGGCCGGTTTTGCACACACCATGCGTGACAGACTCCACGGGATTCTGGCAGACGTTGTGGTGGAGAGCTACGACCTCGACGGATTCTGGGACTGGCGAGACGTTCAGTCGATCATTCAAAAAGAGTGCGGAGACCTCGTCGAAGCCACCGCCCCGACCATGGAAACCTTCGGCCTTCTCAAGATGTACCTGCCTGATGGACAAGCCGTGACCCGTCAGGTCATGGTCATTGGAATCCGTCCTGAAGATCGCGCCAAAACAGGCGATTTCTCTGAATTTATTCAGGACGATGCCGGCAAGCCAATCAAACCCGGCTTCGAAGTTCCTAAAAACTGGCAGACGAACTCCCCTGCCGGCCACCTCCTGAAAGACACTCCTAAAGACGACCCCCTGCACGACATCCTCAAACAGCAGGCCGGCGAACAAGTTCCTGATCGCGGAGCCATCGTCGGATACGCCCTGGCCACCATCCACCGGCCCGGCTCATCCACAGACGATTTCATCGCCCCGCCCGGCTCACGCATCGGACTCGCCTTTCCCAAGTCGGGCCGCAAGCCTGAAGCGGCCTATGATGATTATACGGTCGTAGGTTACTTCAAAAGCGGGATGTCTGAATACGACTCCATGCACGTCTATGTTCCCCTGGAACGACTTCAATACATGCGTATGCTGGGCGATGGGCTGGGCGCTGGTGCCGTCAATCAGATCCAGATTCAGGTCAAGCCTGGTGTGAATATCAACGAGATCGCCGGCCGTCTTCAGCGCGTCCTCGACAGCCGCCGTCCGATGTATTTCCGTGTTGCCACCTGGGAACAAAAGCAGGGTCCACTGCTGGAAGCTGTGAAAATCGAACAGTTCATTCTGAATGTCCTTCTGTTCCTGATCATCGCCGTGGCTGGGTTCGGGATTCTGGCCATTTTCTCGATGATCGTGGTCGAGAAGACACGCGATATTGGTGTACTCAAAGCACTCGGTGCATCCACCAGCGGAGTTCGCGGCATCTTCCTATCTTATGGCCTTGCCCTGAGCATTGTTGGATGTGGAGCGGGGATGATCGAAGGGCTTCTCATAGTTCACTACCTCAACGACATTGAGAACGTGATCAACAGCCTGACCGGCACGAGAGTGTTCAACCCGGACATCTATTACTTCAGTGAAATCCCTACCCTTGTGGAGCCTTGGACAGTCGCCGGCATCGTCCTGGGAGCGATTGCAATCGCTGTCACGGCCAGTGTCTGGCCAGCCCAGAGGGCATCGAAACTCCATCCAGTACAAGCGTTACGTTTCGAGTGACATAGCAGACCCTGCTCACACTGGAAATTCCCAAAAAGTTCACGGAGACTGTAACGACCATGATTCTTCCATTCATTCCCAAAGGCCACCATGCCATGAATGCACACCTGCACGCAGTCGGCTTAAAGAAGGCTTATCGCAAAGGCCGATCGTTGGAAGTGCCCGTGCTGCACGGAGTCGATTTTTCGATCGAAAAGGGCGAGATGGTCGCGATTGTGGGTGCCAGCGGTTCAGGCAAAAGCACCCTGCTGCACCTGCTTGGCCTTCTGGACGGCCCCGACGAAGGCCACATCTACCTCAACGGTGAGCGGATCGACCAACAGCCTGATAAAAAGCGTGATCACTTGCGCAACACAGCTTTTGGATTCGTTTTCCAGTCGTATCATCTCATGCCTGAGCTCACCGCTTTGGAAAATGTGTTGATGCCGCAACTCATCAGGCTTTCGCCCTGGCAGTGGTTCTCTCAGAAAAAACAGCTCAAACGCGATGCTGCAGAGTGGCTGGAACGCGTTGGCCTCGGTCATCGTGGGAAGCACAAGCCTTCAGAACTTTCTGGTGGAGAGATGCAGAGAACTGCGATTGCACGTGCTCTGGCAGGCAATCCGCAGATCATTCTGGCCGACGAACCGACTGGAAATCTCGATGCCGAGAGCGGCGAAAGTGTCATGAAACTGCTTCGTGACTTGAACCGGGAACGCGGCATGACTATGATTGTGGTTACGCACGACCTCAACGTGGCGCGACAAGCGGACCGGATTGTTCGGCTGAACCAAGGTTTGGTCGAATCATTCACGCCTGTTCTGGCCGCTTGACCGTTCAATAGCAGAGCAATTATTTCCAGTTGCAACTGCTGCAATGGAATACACCTGTCACGCCAACGGATACATATGCCAAGCCCTGGTTCCGTAAGGCAAAATCATTTGTCCGAGGGAGACACCGGGGCATGAGCCTGAAGGTTTACATCGCCGGAAAATTTGTCAACAAAGAAGATGCCAAGATTTCGGTCTACGACCACGGCCTGCTTTACGGCGACGGGGTCTTTGAAGGTATCCGTTCTTATGCTGGCCAAGTCTTCAGATTAACAGAGCACGTGGACAGGCTTTTTGAATCGGCCCGGGCGATCCATCTCGTCATCCCCATGACTCGTCAGGAAGTGGCTCAGGCCATCATCGATACCCTGGCTGTCAACAACTTTACCGATGCCTACATTCGCGCCATCGTCACTCGCGGAGCAGGCAGCCTCGGCTTGGATCCTCGTAAAACGACCGATCCGCAGGTGATCATCATCACCGATACCATCAGCCTCTATCCGGAAGAGTTTTATGAAAACGGCCTGGCGATCATCACCGCCGGGACCATTCGTAACCATCCTGCCGCACTTTCTCCACGCATCAAGTCCCTGAATTATCTCAATAATATCATGGCAAAGATCGAGGGGACCAATGCAGGCTGCCTGGAAGCTCTGATGCTGAACCATGCAGGCTATGTGGCTGAATGCACGGGCGACAATATCTTCATCGTGAAAAAAGGTGTGGTTCATACCCCTTCGATCGATGCCGGTATCCTCGACGGGATCACTCGCGGCGCCGTGATTGATCTGGCCACCGAAAAAGGCCTCGCCGTGGTGGAACGCACCATGGAACGCCACGATATCCTGACCGCCGACGAATGCTTCCTGACCGGCACCGCCGCCGAAGTGATTCCCGTGACGAAACTCGACGGTCGTCCGATCGGCACCGGCGAAGTCGGTCCGACCACGAAAATGCTTCGCGAAGCATTCCAGAAAATGGTCCGTGGTGAAACTTATTGATTCGCTTCCAGCCTGACTCCACCTTATGATGGAGTCAGGAACTTTCTCCACCTGATTTTTCTTGTTGAGGTATGCAACCATGAAACCGAATCATATTTTGGCCCCTTCTGATTTTTCGCACCACTCCGAGGCAGCCATCAAGTCCGCTTTTGAACTCGCCGAGCAGTTCGGAGCCACTTTGCATTTAGTCCACGTGCTTGCAGAACCTATTGTAGCGATTGCTCCCGAACCGATGATCGTGGCCTCTCAACCTCCTGAATATTATCAGGAAAGTGAAAAAGCCTGCCTCGAAGCCTTGCAGAAAGTCTCAGATAAATTCAATTCAGGAAAAGTCAAAGTGGAAAAGGCCGCCCTTTGGGGCTCTCCTGTGGATTCCGTCCTCGAATATGCAAGCCGAAATCCGATTGATTTGATTGTGATCAGCACTCACGGTCGAACCGGCCTTTCACACATTTTGATGGGTTCTGTGGCAGAATCCATCATCCGAAATGCTCCATGCCCCGTCCTGACTTATCGCGACAAGTCGAAAGATTGATGGATCTCAAATCATGCCAAACCTGAGCCGGTCAGCCTCTGTGGAGGCCAGTCGCATTCGCGAAATTGCTCTTCTGGCTGACCGCGTTCCCGATACGTTAAGACTTTTTTACGGCGAAGATACCCGCCCTACCCCCGACTTCATCCTCGAGGCCGGTCGCGAGGCGCTCGCTCACCATAAAACTTTCTACACTCCAAATGCTGGATACCCTGCACTTCGCAAGGCTATCGCCGACCAATATTCCAGACTTCATGGCCTGGAAATTGATCCCATGGACCGTGTGGTGGTCACAGCCAGCGGATCAGTCGCTTTACTGATCGCCATTCAGGCCACCATTGACCCGGGCGACGAAGCGATCATCGTCACACCGCTCTGGCCCAACGTTCGCGAGATGGTCAATCTTCGCGGGGCCACACCTGTGGAAGTTCCTCTGGAGCTTGGCCCTGACCATCGGTTTCAGTTGAATTTTGAAGCGATTGAAAATGCAATCACTCCTAAAACACGGCTGATTGCACTCGCAAGCCCCAATAATCCGACCGGCTGGACCGCCTCACATGCAGACTGGCAGAGGCTCTCTGAGATCTGTCAACAACACGACATCTGGCTCCTTGCCGATACCGTTTACGACCGACTTGTTTTTGGATCCAGTTCTACAGCAGCACCCTGCCCGCTTTCAATTCCGGAGCTTCAAGACCGGCTCTGGCTCGCCCAAAGCTTTTCCAAAGCCTATCGAATGACGGGCTGGCGTGTGGGCTGGCTGGTCACTCCGCCCGGCTTATGGTCACAGGCTGCAAAACTTCAAGAATTCGTAGTCAGTCATGCAGCCGGTTTTTCTCAAGAGGCGGCCCGGATTGCGATCCAAAACGGCGAGCCATTTATCTCGAAAATGATCGACGATTATCAAAAGAATCGCGATCTTGCTGTGGATTTATTATCGACCATCAAGGGAGTCACTCTGGCATCTCCACCAGGCGCATTTTATTGTTTCCCGAAAATGGAAGGGCTCGAGAATTCGTTTGAATTCTGTCAAAAACTGGTCACCGATTTCAAAGTCGGATTTGCGCCTGGTTCTGCATTTGGGGCTGGTGGAGAGGGTCATATCCGGATCTGTTTTGCTGTGGATCAAACCACCCTGGAATCGGCCTTGAATCAATTCAAGAAGGCCTGCAAGTTTCGGAGCTGAAAAGCTCTGCGTTTATCAGGTGATCGCCTTCGGATTGTAAGCGGTCTGGATACCTCTGGATGACTTTCTCAATTCACTGATTCTCGAAAGCTCTCGAGCAAATCGGGGCGAATCAGTGACGAGTTCCATCGCCTTTTCATGACGGATCACAACGCAGTTCAGATCTTCAAGTGCCACAAGTTTAAATTCACTCAACCGGTTTGCACTGGCGGTGGACTCACCAAAAAGCTCAGATTGCCCGACTTCAAACGCTGGAACAATTTCTCCATTTGGGCCATGAGTGGTGGCCCTGACTCGCCCATCAACCACCAGATAAATTCCGTCCAGATTTGAACCAATGCTGGCAATGATTTCATTCTTTGCAAATGATTGCCATTGCACTGACGCCGGCAAATCGGCTCTTTGCTGAGCTGTCAAATGGAACAGAATTGGGATTTTGGAAAGTGATGCGTCGATCGGCGGTTTCGCCTTTTCTTCAATATCACTGGCTTCATAGCCAATCTCAGTTGCAGTCGGGAATGGAATGGTAATTCCTTGACGTCTGGCTGCATACCAGACCTTGGTCATAAATGCATCACGAATCCCGCCCAACTTTGTGATGTCTTCGACAAAGAAAATCAACCTGTAATTGATCGAGAAATCTCCGTAAGATAAAACACGAACCATCGGGGGAGGATCTTTTAAAATTCCTGAAGTGGAGTCAAGCAAGTCCTGAAGAATGACCCGAACTTTATTCGGTGCATCGTCATACGAAAAGCCCAGCTCAATATTTTCACAGTGCAATTTGTTTGGTCGAGAGAGGTTGATAAATTTTTCTTTTGCGAGAATCGAATTGGGAACAACCACCATTTGATGAAGAAATGTCCGTAGGTGAACGGCTCGCCAGTTACTTTCTACAACCTGGCCCAGATCATCACCAATTTTCACCCAATCTCCCACAGCAATCGGACGTTCCAGCAGGAGCATCAACCCTGCGAAAACATTGCCCAAAGGCTCGGCAACAGCCAGGCCAATCACAATCGAGCCAATCCCAAGTGCCGCTGCGACCTGCCCCAGGTCGATTCCCCAGACGAACCATAATACAACCGCAATTCCTGTCACCACTAAAACCAGTCGGACAATATCCACCAGCAATTTAGGGGTTCTGGCCTGCCATGAGTTTTCTGAAACATTTGTAAAAAGAATCGCATTGACCAGAGAGAGCGCCACAACAACCCCTGAAATGTCAGCCAGGGTGGCAACAATTTTTGGGAGATCGTCTGTGATTTCATAACCTGTGACAAATACCAATGCCATCCAGATTGAGACAAATGGAATGAAAAGAATTCGAATCCAGTGCACAACCGACCGATACTCCGACCCCTTGCGTTTCAGAAACAATTCCAGTTCCAAGAGCAGAACCGAACTCAGGGGCAGGAAAATCAGAATCCCGATTGTCCAGTAAAATCGATATATTTCGATCTGATTCATCATGATTTATATTCCGCTGAAAACCGCGATTGATCAGTTATGGATTCTGAGGTTTGATGATGCAATTGGATATGCTGAATCAGGACACGACCGACTCAATGATATAAATCAGCTCACCGTCATCCGAGCTCTTACCGCTCGGTTTGACGTTATAGATGCCTGCAATGCGTTCCTGAATATCCTGTGAAACCCGGATCACACCATGATCACCAGATTCGCCCAGTGATTTCGCAATATTCACCGTCCGGCCCCAGAGGTCATAGATGAATTTATTGCGCCCAATAATTCCGCCTGTAACAGGGCCCCTGTGAATACCGATCTTGAGTTCCAGATGCGATCCGTTTTCACGATTAAACGCACTCAGAATCTTATCGACTTCCAGAGCAAATGCAACAGCTCGCTGGGAGTGATCAAACCGTTTAACACTCAGGCCACAGACCGCCAGATAACTGGCCCCTATGGACTTCAGTTTCTCGACTCCATTACGTTCAGCGGCTTCATCAAATGCCCCAATCAGCTTGTTTAGAAGGACAAGCGATTTGGCAGGTTCGATCTTTTCAGACAAAGCATCAAATCCTATGACAGATGCAAAAAGCACGGTCACATCATCGTGGCTGTCACTTTGAGATTCGCCAGGACCGCTTCTCAGACGCGCTGCCACAGGGGCAGGCAACATGCTTTCAAGAAGTCGTTCGTTCTCTTGAATCTTCTCTTCAATTTTGTGGTGCTGCACCTCAAGTTTTGCCGCCATCTCATTAAATGTTTCGGCAAGGTCAGCGAATTCGTCTTTGGTCTTCACCTTGACGCGAGTCGTATAATGACCATCGGATAAATGTCGGGATGCTCGGATCAGGCTCCTGACAGGGCGTGAAAATGAGGCGCCCATCAGTGCAGCGAGGATTGTTGATGCGAATCCGATGGCCGTCAGGCTTGTTAAAAGGTCGTGCGAAAATTTACGAACGGGCGCAAATGCCTCCTCCGTATTGATTTTTGCGATAATTCCCCATTTCAATCCTTTTAATTGTAGCGGGGCAAAGCTTACCAAAACTTCTCGACCAAGATAATCTTCAAAAACACCAATTCCAGACTGACCTCGAGAGATTTGATTAATCGCTTCCGACTTGAGTCTCACGGTATGAATGGTCGAATTGATGCGTTCGGTTTTCTCCACTTCCGACTTGCTGAATCCACGTTCAGAGAGTTTTTTCAGGTAGTCTTTCGGATTATCGACAAAAAACCGGCTTTCATTTCTCATATATCCATCATCGCCCACCAAATAGATTTCGCCAGTCTTGCCCAATCCACTCTCTTCCCAATGATTATTGCTGGAAATGACATTATTGATTTTATCAATCGGGAACTGAAGCACCAGAATTCCTACCATCGTCATTCCATCAAAAATTGGGCTCAGCATGAATCCTGCTGGTTTACCATAAGAAGGTCGGTAGATTTCATAATCGACTTCGACGACAGCATCCTTATCACGATCTCGCTGGAGCTTTCGAACCGCTTCTGCCAATGTTGTTTTAGAGAACGGACCTTTGTCAAAATCGGTCCCCAAATCCACCTCCTTATTTACAGAATAAATCACCTCCGACGTATCAGCATCCACAATCATGACATCGTCGTAGCCAAAAATCGTCTTGAAATTATTAATGACTTCATGAAACTTCAAATGCACTCGAGAATAATCTGTACCATCTTTGGCATCCTTCAAAAGGTTCTTCTGACCAATAGTATTTGGATTCTTTACAATATATTGATACTGTAAATATCTCGCAATTCCAGGAGGCGGATAAATCGATTCTAAAACCAGTTTTGTGTCCACCCGCTTATCTAGTTCAGGCATAAAATCTTTTTCATAAAACTGACGTAAATCAGATTCTTCCTGAGGCGACAACTTTTTCTCTCGAATTTTTACCATTGCTTCGCGAAATGATTTCGTTGCATCCACAGTCATCAGGCTCTCGCTGAAAGATTGAGCCTGATTTCTGGCAAACCTTACATAGCTCTCAAGCTGCGCTGCCTTCCCTATCCGAATCGATGTCAGGCGATCATAAATACTCTGCTGAAGAGCATCCTTACCACTCCGATAACCAAGGTAGCCCACAATCGATGATGCCAAGATACTGATCAGTAAGATACCGACAATCATCTTGGACTGAATGCTGAACCGCATTGGACTCTTATCCTCCGTGATCGGACCCGATTTCAATAGGAGGAAGTAGAATATCAGTAAAAGGCTGAATTTACAATATTACAGTCAGGCAGAATGTGCGATGGAATGATGATCTATCGCTTGTTTTGCACTGGGCTTATAATGAACTTGATCTGAATCAAAACTTTGGTGGATTGACCTTGAAAGGAACCAACCATGATTGATGAAAATCGTCTCCCAAGCTCGCGCCGAATCATCTATGAAGGACGTAAGATCGACGTTGCTCTGGATACACTTACTCTGAATGATGGGACAACGGCAGAGCGTGAAGTGGTGATTCACCGAGGCGCTGTGGCACTGGTACCGATGGTTGATCACGACCATGTCTGTCTTGTCAAAAACATGCGATATGCTGTGCGTGAAACGCTTTGGGAGGTACCAGCCGGTACCATCGACCGTGGCGAACATCCGGACACCACCGCCGCGCGGGAACTGACGGAAGAGACTGGTTATGTGGCTGGCAAAATCACGAAATTGCGTGAGTGGTATGTCTCCCCAGGCATCCTGAGTGAAGTCATGCACCTCTACCTGTGCGAGAATCTGACCGCTGTCGGAACCAATCTCGAGCTTGATGAGAACCTTGAACCAGTCATCTTCACATGGACAGAAGCCCTTGCAATGGTCCATGATGGGCGTATCAAGGACGCGAAATCGATCCTAGCCATTTTATTGGTCGAACGGTTGCGATCCAATTTAGCAGGAGTCGGTCCAGCATAACTTTCGGGCTGGAAAACAAACAGGGGCTAGCGACAGGTCGGCTAGCCCCCTTAATTCTTTACTGCTTATGCAGGAATCAGCCGATCAATTCTTTGATCGGCTCGGCGTCGGTCAAATACTGAGGCCGACCAGCTGGATCCATAACCGTGGTTTTGGTTGGTGGGAGACCGATCGCATGGTAAAGCGTGGCCACCACTTCCTGCACATGCACAGGGCGTTCTGTA
>CAMCFM010000090.1 GCA_945874095.1 Candidatus Kuenenia stuttgartensis | reverse complement strand
TCTTTTTGAGCACGGGTGATACCGACGAAAAGCAATCGCCGTTCCTCTTCCATCTCGTCAGGTTTTTCCTTGGCACGGTGGTGCGGCAGAATGCCTTCCTCGAGACCTACGATAAAAACGACAGGAAATTCCAGACCCTTTGCCGCGTGCATGGTCATCAGGGTGATGCTTCCCTGATCGTCGTCCCAGCGATCGACGGCTGAAGATAAGGTCGCTTCTTCAAGAAACTTGCGCATGTTCGATTCGCCCGGGTGATCGTCCTCGAAAATATGGGCGGCTGAGATCAGCTCCAAGACGTTTTCCGTACGATCCTTGGCCTCGGCATCGGGAAGGCTGTCGAGCATGGCTTGATAGCCGGTCTCGCGGACGATGCGTTTGATGAAATCGCCAGGCTTTTCGGTCTCGGCGTGGTGCTTGAGATCGTCGATCAGCATGGTGAAATCGCGCAGAGTACTCAGAGTCCGATCCTTGATACCTGGTATGGAAGCCGCTTCCCGGCAAGTCTCCAGCAGCGTGATGTTGCGCCGGCTGGCGTAGTCGCTGATCCGTTCCATGGCCACTTTGCCGAGGCCACGAGTGGGGACATTGATCACGCGGGAGAGGGCGATATCGTTCTTGGGATTGAGCGCAACATGCGCATATCCAAGCACATCTTTAATTTCAGCTCTCTCATAGAACGAAACGCCACCGACAATCTGGCACGGCAGCTTGGCCTTTTGCTTGATACCCATTTCAAGGCCGCGAGATAGAGCGGAAACACGGTAGAAGACGGCAATGTCGGCGGCTTTGTATTTGCCGGATTTGATCAGCTTTACAATCTGTTCCGCCACACCGTCGGCTTCGTCCCGCTCGCTGCCATAAGTGGTCAGCTGGATCGGTAGGCCGGCTGGATTGCCCGTTAGAAGCTGCTTGGGCTTACGCCGTTTATTGAACTTGATCAGGTGATCGGCTACCGCCAGTATGTTCTTTGTGCTGCGGTAGTTCTGTTCGAGCTTGACGACTTTACAGCCAGGGTAATCTCGCTCGAATTCGAGGATGTTATTGAGATTCGCACCCCGCCAGCCATAGATCGACTGATCCGGGTCGCCGGTAGCGCATAGGTTTTTGACGTCCATGTTCAAGCCACGCAGAATGGCGTATTGGGCGAGATTGGTATCCTGATATTCGTCGACCATGATATAGCGAAAACGCTGGTCGAGCTGCTGGCGAGTGACGGGATTTTCTTTAAGTAGCTGAACGGTGAGGGTCAGAAGATCGTCGAAATCGGCGGCGTTTTGCTTGCGGAGAAATTCCTGGTAACCGATATAGGCCTCTCGCAGGAGCTTTTCTTCTGCTGCAGGATCGACGGAATTGAAGCCAGGCCGTGGTGCGGAAAGATCATTTTTGGCACGGCTGATCATGCTGTCGATCTTATCAGCAGAGAGCTTCAGATGTTCCACAAGTTCTTCGTGTGGCTCGAGAATCTGCTTAAGGGCCTTGAGCCGGTCTTGAGTGTCGAAGATGGTGAAGCCAGAGTCGAGGCCGACCGCACTGCCATATTGTCTGAGCAGGCGCACGCACAGGCTGTGGAATGTGCAGAGTGAAACGCCGGAGCCGGGCCGGAGAGCTTCTACACGCTCGCGCATTTCTCCAGCAGCTTTATTGGTGAAAGTCAAGGCCAGGATAGAGTTTCCGGAGATTCCCTGATTCAGCATATGGGCCACGCGGCGGGTAATCACCCGGGTTTTGCCGGATCCTGCAGCGGCAACGACGAGGAGAGGGCCCTCGATGGTGGTGACGGCTTCCTGTTGGGCGGGGGTCAGATCGTTCAGCAGGTCCTGGCTCAACTTCGTATCATCCTGACGGTCAGTGTATGGATCAGCTTTGCAGGCAACTCCTGACATGGTTTGATCATGCAGGGAGTGGTATGAGATTCCAAGGAATCCAGCCCGGATCTAGCTTGGGTAGCGGGTTTGTCCTATGATACGATACCTGTCAAGCATTTGATATGATATCTCTTCACCCAAACTGGTTGTGGATTCATGGACCGAACCGACGCCGACAACACGGCTAACGTGGCTTCTGAAGCGGCTCGCGATGAACAGGTACCACCTGTGGACGCAAATTCCGGGCGTCGCCGGGAGTTTGGCTTCGCCCTGCGGATCCATCCGCTGGAAATGCTTGTTGTTGTGGTGTTTATGACGCTGGTGTTCGTGCTTGGACTGTTCCCACTGAAGGACACGGACTTCTGGTGGCATCTCCGCACCGGAGATTTGATTCGGGCCACGGGCAAGGTTCCCACGACCGATCTTTACACATATACCGTACCTGAGGCCCGCTGGGTCGACCTTCACTGGGGCTTTCAGGTCCTGATCTCGATCGGCTACGAGCTGGGTGGAGTGCCTCTGCTCAACATTGCCAAGAGCGTGATCACGACTGCGGCCATGATGGTTCTGGTACTGGGCTGCCGTCGGCCAGGCTGGCCGATCTGGGTGAGCGTGGTGAGCTGGTGCCCTGCCCTTCTGGTACTCTCCGGACGGATGTATGTTAGGCCAGAGACAATCTCGCTTTGGTGGATGTCGCTGGTCTTGCTTGTGATTTTTCACTGGCGAAAGCATCCTCGAATCATGTGGATGCTGCCCCCCGTGTTTCTCTGCTGGGTCAACACGCAAGGCATATTTGTACTTGGGTTTGTGATCATTGCCATGGGACTGGTCGAGGTGGGAGCCGATCCCGCTTCGTGGAGGCGAGACCAGCGCGAATGGTGGAGCAGAGCCGTGGCCTGTATTGGCCTCTCCGTCATCGCCACCCTGTTCAATCCTTACGGCTTCCGGGGCCTGTTCTTCCCGCTGGAACTGGCGGGAACGATGGGCAATCCTGTGTTTCGCTCGATTGGCGAACTGACGCCGATTCCTCAGTTCATACAAAGTCTTGGTTTCAAGCAGTTTCCATTAAGTTTGTCGTTAAAGTCGATCCCGGTCGGGATGAACGTAATCGTGACTGGTTTTCGCTCGTTCCCGCTGCCCCTGAAGTTGCACCTGTTCACGATGTTTCTGGCGTTGATGAGCTTTGTGATCCCAGTGGTTGTGGGTGGAGTTCTGTTGATTCTGGGGTTTGGGCGTCATCGGGCGATGGTTGCTGCGGAGCCGGTTTTGACAGAAGAATCAAAATCAGGCAGGTCGAGACGCAAGCAGAAACAGGTGGCCAAGGTCAGCCCTGATCGGCCAGTGGTTTCATCATTTGTGAGATTCTCGCTGTTCCGATTCCTGATGTTCCTGTTTTTCAGTATCCTGAGCTTTCAGGCCACGCGTAACAGTCATCAATTTGCAGCCGTCATGGGCACAATCACAGCGGCCAATTTTGCTCAATGGGCGAGTCTGTATGGATCAGATCGAAAGTCATCAAAAGGCAGAGGGGCTGCGCTCAACCGTCGCTTATCGCCTGGAAATTCTGTGGCACTGGCCATGGTGGGGCTTTTACTGGTCTGGGTGGGAACCGGCCATTATTACGCCGATGCAGGCGAGGGCCGAACGATTGGCTGGGAAGAAGAGCCCCTGTGGTTCCCTCATGAGGCTGTAAAAGCTGCGGCTGGCGAAGGTTTGCCACCCAAGTTCGCGTCGTTTCACAACGGGCACGCGTCGTTATACGACTATTACTGGGGGCCTGAACGCAAGGTTTTTTCCGATGCCAGACTCGAAGTCATCGGCCCAAATCTTTATCAGGATCAAGTGCGTCTGGGAGCGGCTCTGAATCAGACCGATCCAACATGGAGAGGCCTTGTGGTAAAGGCGGGAAGGCCTGTGATGCTGGCGGATCACCTGACAAACTCCGGCGTGAGTGTCACTTTGATGGCTGCCAACGACTACGCCTGTATCTATTTTGATCCAATTGCAGCCGTATTTACACCTTCAGAATCGCTTGATTCATCCAATCGCAAGCGGTTCGACTTTTTGAAGGCTCATTACGATCCGGAGATGTTTCATGCCCGTACACGTCCTGAACGGTTGGCATTGGCCCGGGCCATGAGAAATTTGAGTGGCGGCCTGGCTGGGAACTCACGAGACGACCTGGCCCGGCCCATGGTGCTGAGCGGGATTGGTTTGAGCTCGGAATTGACGGCTGAGGATCCGACTCTGGCTGATGCCTGGAAACTGCTTGGGCAAATGCTCAATCTGAACCAGTCCAATACGCAGAGGGATCAAACTCCTGTCAGCTTTAACCCGATGGACGACCTCGACACAGTGCGAGGAATTTATGCACTGAAGCGGGCTGTCGAACTTAACCCCGAAGACTTTTCCGGGCTCTACACGCTGGCCCTTATCCAGAGAGGTCTGGTTCAGTTCGATCAGGAGTTGGAGACTTTGGCCAAGCTGATCACTTTGACGGCGACCAACACGACTCAGGCGGCAGAGATTGAGAATGCGCAGGGGCGAATTGCAACTTTAAAACAGTTGATGGGGCTTTCTGTTGCACCAGAGGGGAAAGGCAAGCAGGCCAGAGATCAGCCGGCATTGCCTTCAGCGGTGATGGATCAACTTGCAAAGCCTTTGACGAGTGCTGGTGCAAGTCGGGCTGAGATTGAACGCAACGTGAACTCTTTACTAAAGAACGGTCTGGTAAGGAGGGCTGCTGAGACATTAAATCTGGCACTGCCACAGGACGACGCACCCACGGAGCTACTGGAGCGGCTGGGATCACTGTGGCTATGGCTGGGGCGTCCCGAAGATGCTCGACAAGCATTTGGACGGATTAAAATTGAGCCGAAAAGGCAGAGCCTGCTTGCTGCCTGCTGGATCGTGACCAACAACATGCAGGAGGCTTCGAAGTTTCTCGATGAAGCCACTGGCGTGAATTCCAGGCCGGAATCGGTGGATGAGATCGGGTTTGCAGTGCTGGCGATCAAGGCCAGGCTGGCGATGGAAAAAGGTGACTTGAAAACGGTCAGGTCCGTGGTTGAAATCTTGAGCAGGGTGGCGAAGACAGGGTCGCAAGCAGATATGATCGATCGGCTTCGCAAAAATCTGCCAAAAACGGAGGTGGGATCAGGGTAAGAATGACATCCGGTTTTTTTAACAAGGCCCATACCGGATTCCGGGGTGGTCTTCTCCAGCACTATCGTTTTCGGGCCAAAGGCCCGTGATTCTACAGCCCAGGCTAACGCCCTGGGACTTTGCGAAGCCCAAAAGTTGCTTGCGGCCTGAAGGGTCGCGACATTCGCGATTAGGATGGATGCGGCCTTAATCTTTTGGTTGTCAAAGTGTGCACAACATCTTGAGCAGCAAGTTCAAAGGCGCAGTGGTAGCCTCTCAGGCCACAAGCGACTTATGGGGTCGTACCAGTCCCCAGGCCGCTGGCCTCGTTGTATATCACATCTTTTGGGTGATTTTCTGGGATTAAAGTATAACAGCTTGATCATATAGGCTTTAAGCACCAACGGTGCGGTCCATACCAGCCTAGGCCAACGGCCTAGGACGTGCGGACAAACCAAGAAGAATCCCTCCTGTCTCCGCTCGCGGAACAAAGGTCCGCGAGCGGAGACAGGAGGGGTGGTAAAGCTATATTTTGTATTGGCTTACGCCGTCCTTGGGCGTTGCCCAAGGCTGGTAGGGGCGGGCCTTCAGCCCTCAAACCAAATCCATTGATCTATTGATGCATTCGGGTTTTATGACTTATGCGTAATAACAAGGGCAGCTGGCCTGGGCTGAAGAATCACGGCCCTTCATGCCGAAACCACAAACCATTTCATAGATTAGTTTTATGTCATGAATCCGGAATCAGCACCCATTTATCAAATCTTATACATACGACCACTCTCAATCCCATCACCCCGGAATCCGGTATGAGCGAATAATTAATTTTGGGATCCGTTTGTCTTGTTATTGCGGAAAGTCTCCGTAACGGCTATGATCGACTTGAATGAATTTGGCGTCTTTATGGCGTTCATCTGATGTCGGTCGCTTGCAGGAGGTCATATGCCAATGCGTTTACCATGTGGAATTCATTTGATCCAAGCCGGTTTTCTGACTGGCTTTTGCCTGCTCAGTGTTGCGGGTTGTGCCCCACCGGCCACCCAAAATTATGAGCCGAGTGAACAGGTTGCAAAACTGAAGCCGGAAGATCAGGCGAAGATCCAGAAAATTCTCGCAAAACAAACGGGTTCACCCACATCTCCAAAATTTCTGGGCGATCGTTTGATGAGTGCAGCGCACCTGAAGCGGGGCTCCGAGGTATACCGTCAGTATTGCTATCAATGCCATGGGGTTACGGGCGATGGGAATGGTCCTCAGGCCCAGTATTTGATCCCTAAACCACGCGACTATCGCCGGGGTATCTTCAAGTTTACCTCCACAACATATGGCTCAAAGCCTTTGCGTGAAGATGTTCATCGAACCATCCGGCGAGGTGTGCTGGGGACATCCATGCCGTCGTTCGACTTCCTGCCACCTGCTGATCTGGAGGCTGTGACAGATTATGTCCTCGCCCTGACCCATCGTGGAGAGCTGGAATCGCTTCTGGCAGATGCCGTTGAGTTTGAAGGCGAGCTCAATGAGGGAGCCGTTCCGGGCATGGTCGAAACCATTCAGGGGCAGTGGAAAGAGGCTTTGGCGAATGTTGTCAACCCACGCACACCCATGCCTTTGCTGACCAGAGCGGATGCCGAAGCCGGCAAGAAGATTTTCCTTTCCATTGGCTGTAACAAGTGTCATGGTGATGAAGGCCGTGGAGAGGTTGCTGATGAACTGCCTCCCGACATTTGGGGCAACCCGATCAAAGCAGCTGATATCACGGCTGGAATGCTGCGTGGAGGGACGGATCCTTTGGACGTCTACCGCCGAATTGAAGCAGGGATTAACGGGACTCCGATGCCTGCATTCCGATCCCAGTTTGAAACGAATCCGGAAGAGGTCTGGAAGCTGGTGGCTTACGTGATGAGCGTTTACGACATGCGTCGTGATGGGATTACGCCTCCCTCTGCGATCATCAAGCCACTGCCTGGCGTGAAGTCTGCAGAAACGCGTCAAAGCGAATGAGTTTGCCTGGCGATTTCCAGGAATATTACCACTTGGTTCAGCCTTTATATGAGTTCAAAATGGGAGTGGACAAGAAAATGGAACCGAACGTGATTGAAGCGGAGCTGAAGCAGCTCAAAAAGCGTTTGAGCGAGCTTGAAAGTCAGCAGTCAGAAGATGTCCCGCCCGCTGCCTGGGCACCTCCTACAGGGCACTATGCTTACTATGAAGCCGCCAGCGGTTTCATGCTCGGCATCTTCGGGGCAATCGTCAGCCTGGTCGTGAATGTGATTGGTTCTGTGGTGGCTGGCCTCGACCCTCTTCAACTGATTCGTATTTACCTGACTTTCCCGCTTGGCGAACAAGCTTTAAAACTCTCCGAAGCGGGTGGAGAGACTCAAACAGTGCCCGATGGGCTGATTCTTGCCCTTGGCTGTTGCCTCTATCTGGGCACGGGGATGCTCTTGGGTGTACCTGTTTTCTTCGCGGTCAGCCGGATTTCCAAGGGGAAAACGCTCGCCGCCCGCATGGCTGTTGCCATCAGCGTGAGCCTGTCTGTTTGGGCCTTCAATTTCTACGCGATTCTGTCATGGCTTCAGCCAGCATTCTTTGGTGGAAACTGGATCACCAGCGGCGAATACCTGCCATGGTGGGTGGCTGCTGCGACACATGCTGCGTTTGGTGCCACGATTGCGATTCTGTCGCCTTGGGGTGAATTCTCTCCGAAACGTCAGCCGGCAAATTCCTGATCTCGATCAAATCACAAAACAATCATCTTTCCCTATCGCCTTGAGTATTTTTCAGGAGGATTTAAGACGTGCAAACGCAGCCGACCACGACGGCGGATCTGCCCCGGCACTCGGATCTGGTGGAAGAACGACTGGTACGCTGGTACCTGATTGCCGCCTGTGTCTACCTGACCATTGCCATGCTGGGCGGATTTCTGATGGGCTTCCAGATGATCCGCTACAACCCTCTGGCTGGGATTGAGATTTTCTCACCAGGCCGATGGCGCATGATTCATACCAATGGAGTGGCTTATGGCTTTATCGCCACAGCCTTTCTGGGAGTCCTCCACTGGGTTGTTCCACGCATCACCCTCCATCCAGTTCTCGATCATCGCCTCTCCTACTTCATCTTCTTTGCTTGGCAGGTGGTTATTCTGGGCACAGTGGTGGGGATCATGCTGGGTGAAGCCCAGGGACTTGAGTGGGGCGAAACGCCGGTCTGGATTGATCCGCTGGCACAGGTGGGGCTAGGTCTTGTGGCCATTAACTTCATGGCCCCGATCCGGCATGTCAAAGGTCCGATGTATGTCACCCTCTGGTACTTCACAGCAGCCTTCATCTGGACATTTCTGACCTATGCCATGGGGAACTTCATCCCCCAATATTTTGTGACCGGGACATCGGCTGGCGCTATAGGCGGAATGTTCATTCACGACCTGGTGGGTCTGTTTGTGACTCCTTTGGGATGGGGTGCGATGTACTATTTCGTCCCGATTCTGCTCAAAAAGCCGATCTGGTCGCACGGGCTCTCGCTGGTCGGTTTCTGGGGACTGGCTTTCTTCTACCCACTCACGGGGATTCACCACTTCCTGTACACTCCGATCCCGATGTTCCTTCAATATGGGGCAGTACTTTCCACCATCGCGGTGGAAATGGTGGTCACCACAGTGATTGTGAACTTCTTCGCCACAATTCGAGGCTCTACGGGCGCCTTGCGTGAAAACATCCCGATCCGCTGGTTCTATACAGGCATGGTTTTCTACTTCCTGACATGCCTCCAGTGCGCCTTTCAGACCACTCTCACATTTCAGGCCCTGATCCACTTCTCGGACTGGGTCGTGGGCCATGCCCACATGGTCATGTATGGCGTCTTCTCTCAATGGCTGATCGGCATGATGCTCTACCTGTTCCCACGCCTCTGGCGAACCGACTGGTACAGCCGCCGTTTGCTGGAGTGGCAATACTGGCTCTCCGCCGTGGGCATCGCGATCATGTCTGCAGACCTGATTATTCTGGGCGTCTTCCAGGGATATATGTGGGCCAGCCTTGCTCCGTGGAGCGATGTGATCCAGTTCTCCATCCCCTGGTGGGCTCTGCGTATCGTTTCTGGTGTGATGATTTTCGCAAGTCACATGATTTTCATGACTCATATGCTGCTGACATGGATGAAGGCCGTGGCTGAGCGCAAGCAGGAAGCCGCCTCCAATCCTTCCACCGTGGCCCAAACCGTCTGATAAAACCGGAGAATAGAGGAGTCTGATCACATGCTAGAGAAACGCTCCGGTGTCTTTTTCATTGCCGGTCTGTTCTTCTTCGGCCTGGCCTTCGTTTCGCAGGCTGTGGTACCGATCCTGATGTATCGCGATCAGCCAGAAAAAACGGCTGAACAACTCGTGAACCCGAACGTCAGGTTTCAGATGGAAGATCTGGCCAAGCGGTTCCCTGAATCCTTTAAAGAGGCGTTTGGCGAAATCCCGGCCGTCGGGCCTGAACGTGAAGCCTGGCTCAACCAGCGCTGTGCCGATGCCCTCCGGATTGGCCGTAAAGCGTATACTGGCGAAGCCTGCTGGCACTGTCACAGCCAGTTCGTCAGGCCCGTCTCGAATGAAGATCGCCGTTGGGGCCCTGTGGCCAAGGCGGAAGAGTATCAGAATGAGCTTCAAAGGCCGGTCCTGTTTGGAACGCGAAGGGTTGGTCCTGACCTGTCGCGTGAAGGCGGCCGCCGGTCGAACGACTGGCATGCTGTCCACCTGTTCAAGCCCAACAGCCTGATCTCAGGTTCACCGATGCCAGCTTACCCTTGGTATTTTGAAGGCTCGCCGGATAAGCCAAACAAGCGTGGCCTGAGTCTGATCCTCTATGTTCAGTGGCTCGGTTCGTGGCTTGAAAGCTATCCCTATTACGAAGATTATAAGGCTTCTCCACTGCGTTCCCCGGACGCCAGACGGCCCAGTCCAGCTATCGCTGTGACATCGGAAGGTGGCAAGCCATGAGTGTCACACTCAAGCCTCAATCGAAGAAGCTGGGCGGTTCATCGGTCTGGACAACCGTAATCTTCGCCCTTCTGATTCTGATCCCTTGTTTTGTAGCCTTCAGCAACAAGCTACGGGAATTCATCCTGCTGTATAGCGGTCAGGTGGACGGTGTTTTTGCGATCTCGCCGATCGTGAATTACCTGCTCGCCAGCCTGGGCTTTTTCTTTCTCTTCTGGTGGGGCATCTGCAATGGGATGTTCGCTCGCATGGAAGAGCCAAAACGCGACTTTCTGGTACAGGAATGGCAGCTTGATCAAGCTCAGGCTGACTATGAATCCAAGCCAGATGGCGATAAGAATCATGATGACATAAGTGTTTACGAGCAATCGGCCCGCATGAATTGAGGGGTTTCCAGATCATGCCATTGACCACTCCGAATATGACCCCTGAGCAGGAAAATCGCTATCACACCTACGTTGGGAGCCAGATTCCCTGGTACATCCACCTTCTGTGGGTACTTTTCTGGGCCTTTGTCGTCGCTTACTTCCTGAACTGGCTGATCCCGGCCATTCTGACGGATCCAGTTCTGACCAAGCCCCGATGAATCCTTCTGTACGGCCGCCTTCAAATCTGCCGTGCTCGTATTGCCAACTGCCTGTACCAGGCTCGGCTTGTGAAGATCATTCCGACTCCTCTGCCGGGCCTCTTTATTGCTGCTATGGTTGCCGCCTGGCCGCCGAAATCACTCAGGGCACAGGCCAGGAAGCCGCAGTGCGCTGGATTATGGTACGGGTCGGTTCTGCGATCTTTTTGACCCTCAATCTCATGGTCTTCACCATGGCCCTCTGGTCGCCCGATGTCTATGGCCCGGGCATGGCCGACAACCGGATGGAACGGGCCTATGAAGATCTATTTCGCCACCTGAGCCTGCTGGCTGCGGCCCCCGTGATGCTGCTTTTGGGCCCTCCGCTGGCTCGCTCTGCATGGGCTGGTTTGAAATTGCGCCGGCCTGGCACAGACCTCCTCATCGTGATTGGTGTCTGGGCCGCTTTTCTGGCCAGCATGGTTTCTGTGCTTTCAGGCAGTGGGCCGATCTATTTTGAGGTGGCCTGTGTGGTCCTGATTTTTGTGACTCTGGGCCGTTGGCTCGAAGCGTCCGGCAAGCTCCACACGCAGCAGGCGATGGACGATCTCTCAAAACTGATGCCTGAAGAGGCCTTGGTCGTTCGCGAAGGGACGGTCGTGAGCCTGCCTGTAGATCAAATCGTGGTGGGCGACCAGCTTCAGCTCAGGCCTGGCGACCGCGTTGCATGCGACTCCGAGCTGACCACTGGAGAGGCTACTCTGGATGAACAAATTCTGACCGGCGAAAGTCTTCCAGTCTCGAAGCTCTCAGGCGACAAAATTCTGGGCGGGTCACTTGTCGTGGAAGGCACGTTTCAGGCCATGGTTCTGGCCCCTGTCAGCCAAAGCACCGTTGCCCGCCTGATCGACCATGTTCGACAAGCCCGAGAGGCCAAGGGGCGATACGCTCGCATGGCTGACAGGCTTGCCACATGGCTGCTGCCGGTGGTGGTCGCAATCGCACTTTTGGCAGGATTTGTTCATGCCTCCCATCAAAGCACAGCGCATGGGCTGCTTGTGGCTATGAGTGTGCTTTTAATTGCCTGCCCATGCGCGCT
>CAMCFM010000089.1 GCA_945874095.1 Candidatus Kuenenia stuttgartensis | reverse complement strand
AATGTGCCCTTCTGGGTGGTGAAACGGCGATTCTGCCCGATTTCTACAAGCCCGGCCACTATGATCTGGCCGGTTTCTGTGTGGGTGTTGTCGAACGCAAGATGATTCTGGACGGCTCCGATATTCGACCCGGCGACACCATCATTGGCCTGGGCAGCTCAGGGCTCCACTCCAATGGCTATAGCCTGGCCCGCAAGATTGCATTTGATGTGGCTGGCTTGAAGCCGGAAGATCATGTCGCAGAATTGGGTCGGTCAATTGGCGATGAGCTTTTGGAGCCGACCCGGATTTATTCACGGGCCTTGAAGCTGGTCTATCGCAAATACAGGGTCAAGCGGGTGGTCCACGGGATCGCTCATATCACGGGCGGTGGGATGGTTGAGAATCCTCCGCGAATCCTTCCAGATGGTTGTGCCATGCGAATCAATCGATGCTGGGATGTGCCACCGATCTTCCAGTGGCTTCAAAAAACGGGTCAGGTGAAGACCGAAGAAATGGACAGGGTTTTCAATATGGGCCTGGGGATGGTTTTGGTGGTCGCTCCGTTTTATGCGGACTCGATCATTCGAACCATTCGCGAAGACGCTGGGATACCCGCCTGGGCGATTGGCGAAGTGATCTCAGGGCCTGAGAAGACGGTTGAGCTGATCTAAGTATTGATGATGCAGAGGTTTTGAAGTGGTGTCTTGAGGCAATTAATGACCTGGTCGATGTGAAACGAGCAGGCAAGGGACGACCAAAAGACTCTTATGAGCGAAGATATCGCAGCCATTTTCGAGCCTGGTGGAGCACTGGCCAGCCGGCTCGGGAAGCGTTTTGAAATTCGCCCTCAGCAGAGAGACATGGCCCTGGCAGTGGGTGCAGCCCTGGAGTCGCATGAGCACCTTGTTGTTGAGGCTGGTACAGGTGTTGGGAAGTCCTATGCCTATCTGATACCAGCCATATTGCATGCCACAAAAAATAAGAAGCGGGTGGTGGTTTCCACGCATACGATTGCTTTGCAAGAGCAGTTGATGAACAAGGATATTCCGCGCCTAAAGAAAATCATGCCGGCATTCAAGGCCGTTCTGGTCAAGGGACGGTCGAATTATGTGAGCCTCAGGCGCCTGGATCAGACTCTGGAGCGATCGGAATCGCTCTTTACGATGGCTTCCGAGGAAGCGAAGCAGTTGACCAGACTCGAGGAATGGATCCACGAGGAGGACTGCAGCGGAAGTCTTGCCGAGCTTAATTTCAAGCCATCTGCAGAGCTTTGGGACAGTGTCTCGAGCCAGCGTGACAATTGTCTTGGGAAGAAATGCTCGACGCATTCAGAATGCCATTATTACGCAGCCCGCCGGGGCCTGAATGAAGCTCAGATTCTGGTGGTAAATCACGCCCTTTTCTTTAGCGATCTGGTGGTCCGCCAGCAGAACGATGGCAACGGGCTTTTGCCAAAATACGATGCCGTCATATTTGATGAAGCACACACACTCGAACAGGTGGCTGTGGAGCACTTTGGCCTGAAGGTTTCGCTCTCAGGTCTGGAGTATCAGCTTTCGAGGCTTCGGAGTCGCACGAGAGTCGAAAAAGGTCTGATTGCCGCTTATGGCTGGTCTCGAGAATCCAAAATGGTGGAGTCGATTCGCATTGAGGCAAGGCCTTATTTTGAAAAGGTTTGGGAAGCGGTCGGTGGCGGTGGCTTGAATACTCGAAGGTCATTTATGGCATTACCCGGGATGCCTAAACTGGTAAGTACCATTCAGGTTCTGGCTGAAAGTCTGCAGGAACGGATTGCAGAACTCAAAACCGAAGAGCAAGCCATAGAAATGCAATCAGCTTTGAACCGTCTCCTGGAAGTAGGGAACGGGATTCTGGCCTGGCATCGGCAAAATCTGACAGAACATATGGTTTATTGGATTGAATCTGAAACGCCTCGATCTGATCGGACTTCACGCATCGCCGGAGCCCTTGAGAATCGCTATGCGACGGGCAATCCCAATAATCGCTATACCATTGTAGCAGCTCCACTTGAGACGGGCCCGGAACTGCGCAGACGTCTGTTTGAAGAGGATAAGACTTGCATTATGACCTCAGCCACTCTGGCCGTGGATAAACCTCCACACTTTCGGCATTTTCACCACAGAATTGGATTTTCACCTGATATGGGAAAATCGATTCAATTTGATAGCCCTTTTGATTACCAGAATAATGCGAAATTGTATCTCTATCCTGATTTGCCTGACCCAGCATCCCAGCGCGAGGAATATCAGATAGCCGCTTGCGAGAAGCTCCGCGACGGTGTGATTAAAGCGCATGGGCGGTCGCTTGCATTATTCACGTCTTATGAAATGCTGCGTCAGATGGCCGTTAAATTACGCCCTGAATTTGAAGCGGCTGGGTTGCGATTGTTGGTGCAAGGAGAGGGTGGGACGCCCACCATGCTGGTCAAGCAGTTTATGGAAGGTCAGGCGAGCGTTCTATTTGGGACAGATTCGTTCTGGCAGGGGGTGGACATTCCGGGCGACCGATTGACACAGGTCTTCGTCGTCAGACTCCCATTTGCAGTGCCGGATCATCCATTATTGGAAGCCAGGGTAGAAAGTATTCGGAGAAATGGCGGGAATCCATTTTTCGATTATCAATTGCCGGATGCCGTGATTAAATTCCGTCAAGGCTTTGGCAGATTGATACGAACTGGCACAGATACAGGATCGGTGCATGTTCTGGACCCGCGTATGGCCACAAAAGCGTATGGGCGATTGTTTCTATTGTCACTGCCGGATTGCCCGATGGAATATATCAGAGAGATCTCGCCGCTGGAAGGTCTCTCTTTTCATTAATAAACACGACTTCAATGGTTTCATGACTTCAGGAGTCGCTCCAGTAAAACCGGATTCACCTGCCCCTTGAATCGCACTTTCCCATCAATCGCAATGACCGGTATCTGCAAGCCATATTCTGCCACAAGTGCCTCGTCCGTATCAATGTCTACAACCTGAATATTCAGTTTGAACCGACGCCCGGCTTTATGCAATTCCAGCATCGCCTTATCGCAACACGTACAGCCTGTTCTGGAATAAACCGTGACCTGATGCACAGGCCCGCGCGGGCCAATCATGCCAGTCAGCCAATTCTTGATGGATTGCATATTCATGGGACAATTTCAATCCTCTCTGGTTGCAAATTGCAATAGTTCATCGGTGGTGGGCTTATGCAACTCGACCAGATTATCAAAGAACAAGGCCCCTCCGCCCATGTCTGAAAGCCCTGAACTGGTGGTCGAGTTCACGCCGCTTCTGCCGCCTGGGCTATGCTTGTTCCAATGGATTCCACGGGCACATGCCACACCTTTTTTCACCCTCTGATTTAATATCGCTCTGGCTAAAAACTGGCCACGATCATTCAATACAATCACCCAGTCATTGTTTTCAATCCGGCGTTCCAGCGCATCTTCATCGGATATTTCTACAGACGGGTCGCCAGCCCGTTTCCTGTGCCATTCACTTCCACCAAAAGTGGAATTTAAAAAGGATCCCTTGGGCGGACTCACCAACTGGATTGGAAACCGTTTGGCAAGTTCCATCTGAATCTGAGGGTCCTCTGCCGCAGGTGTATACGTCGGCAAAGCCTCCAGCCCGTCATTTGCCATACGTTCGGAAACCAATTCGCATTTGCCGGACGGTGTCAGAAAATTGCCTTCAGCATACGGTAAATGCACCTCCGGTAAATCAAGACGCTGGAAATGCAATCTCTGCAATGATTCCAGTGAGATGCTGCGAATATGAGGGCCGCCTTCCAAGGCTTTAGCAATTAAAGTTTCATCCTGTGGGAACAATTCTGGGTCGAGTTGCATTCGCTCTGCCAGTGATCGGAAAACAGAATTGTTTGAACGAGCTTCATGCAGTGGTTCAATCGCTTGTGAATTCAGCATGACTTCATGGTGACCATACGAGCCATGCAGGTCCATGTGTTCCAATTGCGATGTGGCTGGTAATACAATATCCGCGTATTCGGCAGAGTCTGTCATGAATAAATCGTGAACTACGGTAAAAAGATCTTCGCGTTTTAGTCCTTCAATCACCTTGGCCTGGTTGGGAGAAACTGCGGCTGGATTGCAATTGTAAACATACATGGCCATCACAGGCGGGCCTTCCGACGCTCCGGCCAGAGCCTCAGCCAGTTGATTCATATTGATGGTACGGGTGCCGGGTGGTGATAAATCGGGACGAGTCAGGGCATTCATGTTGAAATCGTAAGTGCCGCTTGTGGAGAGCAGGGCACCGCCTCCAGGATGCCTCCAGGCGCCTGTGATGGCAGGCAGGCAGGCGATGGTTCGTACGGCCATGCCTCCGCCAAAATGGCGCTGGAGTCCGTAATTCAGGCGGATGAATGATGGGTGGGTGGTAGCCAGTTCGCGAGCGAGTTGTTTGATTTCATTTTCCGTCACGCCGGTGATTTCAGAAACTCGAGCGGGCGAATATTCTTCCAGGGCACGTGATTTTAATGCTTCGGCGCCGATGCAATAATTGTCGAGATAATCCTGATCCTGCAAATTCTGTGCAAAAATCACATGCATCAGGCCCAAAGCCAGTGCAGCATCGGTGCCGGGACGGGTTTGAATGTGCTGGTCGCTTTTCTCGGCTGTTTCGCTGCGATATGGGTCGATGGTGATGATTTTCGCCCCATTCGCTTTGCGGGCGTCAACCATCAGGCTCCAGAGGTGCGCATTGGTCTGAACGGTGTTTGAGCCCCAGTTGATGATCAGTTTACAACCGGGCACAGCGAGTGGATCCGCTCCGAATCGGCCCTGGCCGACCGTATATTCATAGCCAAGTGAGCCGGCTGAAGCGCAAATGGTCCGGTCTAGTTTCGATGCTCCCAACGCATGAAAAAACCGGCGGTCGAGGCTTGATGCCTGCAATTTGCCCATGGTTCCGTAATACGAATAGGGCAGGATGGCTTGTGGGCCGTGAGTAGAACGGCTGATTTCGAGAAACTTTGCAGCGATTGTATTTAAGGCATTGTTCCACGAGATTGGCTCGAACTGGCCTGAGCCTTTCGGGCCGGTGCGGCGGAGCGGCGTTTGCAGTCGATCTCCACTATAAACCAGCTCCAGATAGTGATTCATTTTGCCGCACAGGGCGCCGCGGGTGAAGGTGTGATCAGGGTTGCCACGCAAACCTGTAGCCTTACCCTCGTTGACAGTCACCAGCATGGAGCATGTGTCCGGGCAATCCAGTGGACAAACAGAGTGTACAGTTTTTTCCATGATGGAATTGCTCGTTGGCGATTGTGTCTGAGGTTTCACCAGATGCAGGATGATGCAAATCTCTTATACCATAGCCCATCGTGTCGTGATAGTTCAACGTGCGTTTGTCAAAATCGTTGTACATGCAAAAATAATACGTGGCAGAATCCAATCGGATTTTTAATTCAATTTCGCCCAGTTTGCAACAGAACGCGCCAGCCCTTCACTCTGTTCATCTACGACCTGGATTTGTCCACGATCCAATTTTTTTGCTGACGGTGCTTTTAACCATCTTAACCCGTTTGATAAATGCTCGACTTCTTTGACGCTCAATAGTTTCAAACCCATTCCTTCGGCATGATCCTTCAGGAATTCTGCATGTTCCAGCCACCATGCTGTCGATGATACCACCAGGATTTTTGCCAATTCGCTGGCTTGATCACGCAGCCACCAGGCCCAGTTTAAATGTTTTAACTGGATCGAATCAAATACAAACAGGGGCGGAGTTTTGGGCGATTTGCTCTGCAGATGAGCCTTCATCTGAGTTTCTGACGGTTCAGTCCGAGTCTCTGGGTGATGAACCATTATCGGTTGACTGCTCACCAGTCGTGCCACTTGTCGTGCCACCGTGGTTCTGCCTGATCCGGAAGGTCCATATATCACGACCAGATTTTTGCCTGACTCAAGTGATCGCAGGGCGCCTCTGACGGCCGTCACGTGTGAAGCCAACGGAATAAAAGCAGGCTCAGGCATGATCGAATGTGCCCGGCGTTCCACATTCCAGTGGGGCTGATCTTTTCTGGTGGTCATGGGATCGCGCTGCCTTTGAGCTGATTGTCAGATGATTCGGCTCACGAGACCGGCTTTTCTGATCCATATTTGACGCCGTTATTTTCATCATCGTCGTCAAAGGCCTTACAACTTGAAAAGTTCGTTCCGCAGATTCGCTGACCATGGGTACGATAAATGGCTAAAAACAGGAGTGTATATGGTTTCGGGAAGATCTTCGTTGAATGCACACTTTGAGGCCAGCACCTTGACAACCGCACTGAAATGAGCGAAAAAAGGAGATATAGGTCGAATAGTGATCCCAGTCCTCTTATGATGGGTAGATCACGAATGGGCCTGACCGCTCATCAGTCACCTGCCGTCTGACTCTTCCAGAATCTTCGACCCATCTGGCAGACCCGCCAAGATCTCAAATCACTTGCAATCAAGCCCGCCTCTATTGGGAGTTCACCACGTGCGAACCAATTCGATTTACAGATACATCGCTCTGGGGATTCTCCTGGGTTTTCAAAGTTCAATTTACGCCGCTCCGCCAAGCCTGACAGGCACCTCGCCAGCCGGTCTCGCAAGGGGTAAAACAGTGGACTTGACCTTTCAGGGTGCAAGTCTGGCAGGCATGCCTGAGATTATCTCAAATCTGCCACTCCAATACACCAAAGCTGAGAACAAAGACGCCGCCAAGTGGACCGTCAAAGTCACTCTTCCAGCCGATGCCCCACTGGGCGTTTTTCCTGTTCGAGTGGTCTCGGCCAAAGGCGTTTCGAACCCTGTTCTGATCAGTGTTGATCAAGTCCCTACCGTGATGGAAGTGGAGCCCAACACAACCTTTGAGAAGGCCCAAGCGGTGCCCTCTCCAGTGGTGGTCGAAGGCGCGTGTGCCAAAAACGATGTCGATTACTTCCGATTTTCAGGCCGTAAGGGACAGCAGATTGTGGTGGATGCCGCCGCTGCCCGGATTGGATCAGCTCTGGACCCGACCATCAGGCTCACCACTCTCACAGGCAAAAAGTTCGTAGCCTCAGCCGACGATACTCCCGGCCTGGCCACTGACGCCCGATTTATCGCCACATTGCCCGTGGATGGGGATTATGTGATCGATATCTCCGATACCAACTATGCAGGAACCGGCTCAGCCATCTACCGGCTCACCATCGGTTCCGTGCCGTTGGCGGAGGAAGTTTTTCCGCTCGTTCTGAGCCCCGGCGCCACGAACGCGATCGAGCTTCGAGGCGGCACAGTGGCCAAAACGGGCGAAGTGGTTCGACTGGCGGCTGTACCCCAAACAGTTCCACCTTATGGGGTTCTGACACTTTCTGTGCCAGCCACAGCCATCGGTGCGGCCTCTTCTGCATTCGATCCCACGGCGGTGATCCAATGGCCATTTAAATTGATTGAAAACGATGTGCCACAAGTGGTTGAGACCGAAACTCCAGCCGCCAGAAAGCCATCTCCACCAGTCGCGTTTTTAGGCAGGATTGAGAAGCCGAACGATAGCGATCGGTTCGACGTCACGGTAGAGGCCGGCGCAAAGTATCGGGTGAAAGTGGAAGCCGCTCGGATCGGGTCTGCTCTTGACGGTGTTTTAAGCGTTTTAAACGCGACAGGCCAGCAGATTGCGACGGCCGACGATGCCCCCTTCAAGGTGCCCAATCCGCCTGCAAATACACCTCCATTTACTCAGCCTGACCCAGAGCTTGAATTTACAGTGCCCGCTGGCCAAACTCAGGCGACCCTGGTCATCAACGATATCAGTAAGCGTGGCGGATTAGGTTTTCACTACAGGATTTACATCGAAAAATCTGTTCCAGATTTTGAGCTTGCCTATGCAACTCCACAAACTGGACTGCCAGTGGGGCAGTCTGTAATCGTGAACTTTACGGTGGATCGTAAGAGGGGCTATGCCGGGCCGATTCGTCTGGAGCTGGTGAATCCTCCAGCGGGTGTGAAGTTTCGGCCTGGAATGATTCGGGCCGGTGGTGTCGCCGGTAGTATGTCTATCAGTCTTGATGCCGGCGCGAAGCTGCCTCTGACATACCTGAACGTTGTGGGCAAGGGCGACGGCGGTGTGAATGCCAACGCACAAGGGTCGATTGTTTTTGCCAGTCAGGGCCCTTTGCCAGTGAATATCTTATATCAGGACGGTCTGCTTTCGAACCTCGCAGAAGCCGCAGCTGTTGGCCTGATGACACCTGAGACAGCCATTGAGGTGGCTCATGGTTTTGAAGGCAGTTTTCCGCTCAAACTGACTCGTACAGCCGGTGGTGAGCCTGCTCTGGAACTCGCTTTGGTGAACCCTCCAGCGGGCCTGACTTTGCCGGGCAACAAGGTGGCTGAGAAGGTGGCCGATTTTGCCGTCATTCTGAAAGCGGCGGTGGAAGTTCCGATTGGCGAGCATATCATTGGTTTGACCGCCAAGGGCAAGCTGGCTGGAGAAGATCGCGTGGTGGACGCCCCTGTGATCAAGCTGAATGTGGTGGCCCCGATCGTTCTGGAAGGCGTGCCCAAAGAGCTGAGCGTGAAGGCCGGTCAAACTGTGGAGCTTAAAGGCAAGCTCAACCGGAAGCCGTCAGCCAAGGCGGAAGTGACTTTGACGATTGACACCCTTCCGGCTGGCCTGAAGGCTGATCCTGTGAAGGTAGCAGGCGACAAATCAGACTTTACGATCAAGATCACAGCCGATAAGGCTGCAAAGGTTGCCATGGGCAATGCTACGGTAAAAGCGGCCTTTAAGGCTGGCGACAAGGACTATCCGGCTTTGACGGCACCTGTGGCCGTGAAAATCGTGCCGTAATCCATCGAAAAAAACAGAGTTCTCAGAGCTTGAATCAAGTATAGAATTTCCGGAGTTGCCAGCCATGTCCCACCGAATCCAGATCCGCCATTTCGCAGCACTTCTTGCTTTTTCTCCATGGATTTCAGTCCAGGCTCAGGATGCCAAAAAAGCTGAGGCTGCCAAACCTGCCGCCCCTCCTGCCGCCAAGCCTGTGAGCTTCATGAAGGATGTGGCCCCCTTGCTGGTGCAGAACTGCATTGCGTGCCACAACCCACGCAAGAGCGAGAGCAAGTATGTCATGACCACCTTCAACCAGCTTGCCAAAGGTGGCCAGCAGGGTGAGGATGTGACTTTGATCGCCGGCGATGCTGAGGGCAGCTATTTTGTCGAACTGCTCAAGCACGACGCCAAGCCAAGAATGCCCTGGAAGCAGGACCCATTGCCACTCGACAAGATTGCCCTGATTGAGAACTGGGTCAAGCAAGGCGCGAAATACGACGGGAAAGACGCGAAAGAGGACTGGCCGACCCTGTTGCACAAGCAAACGATTGTACCTGTTCCGGAAAAGTATCCCACCACTGTACCGATCACGGCCGTTGCTTTCAGCCCTGACGGGACCAATCTGGCCACCGGCGGGTTCCATGAAGTGATTGTCTGGAATGTCGCCACAGGGGCGATCAAGCAACGGATTCAGCCTTTGCAGGAACGGATTTATGACATCACTTACAGCCCTGATGGCCAATATATGGCCACAGCGGCGGGCGATCCAGGCCGGTTCGGAACGGCCAAGCTCTGGAAGGCCAAGGCAGACGGGACGGCGGAATTTGTCCGGGATCTGGGCGAATCCACCGACTCCATTTTCGCAATCGCCTTCAGCCCTGATTCCAAAAAGGTGGCCGCCGCAGGAGCCGACCGAACCATTCGCATGTGGACACTGCCTGATGGGAAGCTGGATATGCAGCTTGAGGATCATGCCGACTGGATTCTTGACCTGAACTTCAGCCCCGATGGGACCAAGCTGGTCTCAGCCAGTCGTGACAAGACAACCAAGGTTTTTGACGTGGTCAAAAAAGAGTCGCTCGTGACCTTCCCTGCCCACAACGAGCAGGTTTTCGCCGCCATTTTCAGCCCCGACGGCAAGCAGATTCTCTCCGCCGGCGCCGACAAGCAGGTGCGAGCCTGGACGCCTGAAGGTGAAGCCAAGCAGGTTCGAAACGCAGCTGGTTTTACCGGCGAGGTTTTCAAGCTGGCCCTGTCACCAGACGGAGCGAACGTGATCGCCGCCAGTGCTGACAAGTCTGTTCGCGTCTTTAAAGCAGGCGATCTGGCGGCGGTGCGACAACTCGCTGGCCAGAGCGACTGGGTCTACAGTCTTGCCGTGTCAAAGGATAGCAAACAAGCTGCCGCCGGTGGTTGGGACGGCCGGGTGGTGGTCTGGAACATGGCCGACGGCAAGGCTGTCAAGACCTTCCTGGCCGCGCCGGGGCGAAGCCTTCCAGCCGAACCTGCGAAGAAGTGAAAAGTGAAAATGGCCATCGCCAAGCCCCTGAATTTTCGGATCCAGTGGCTTGGTGAACGACCATATTGGTTTGTCGTATCATGAGAATAGCCTAAGAAATCTGTGATTTAACGGCGATTACCGTCAATATTGGTCAGCCTCTGAAATAGATGGCTAAGGTTGATGCCTGAACGACCACTTTCACACATCATGAATCGCCGCCACTGGATGGCCTCTGCCGCTGGTTCAGGGATATCGGTGTGTTGGCCGGGGCCAGCGAAGTCTGCGGAAACCGGGATTCCACGGGCCAAGTCAGTGATCGTGGTTTTTCTGAACGGTGGGGCCAGTCAGCTCGAAACCTTTGACCCCAAGCCCGATGCACCTCGTGAAATTCGTGGTGAGTTCGGATCAATTGCCTCGGCCGTTCCGGGCACGTTCGTTTGCGAGTACCTTCCGCGACTGGCCCGGCTGGCGGATCGATACACGATTGTCAGGTCCATGTCGCACGATGATACGGATCACGGCTCAGCCACATATCTGGCCCTGACTGGCCGATATCACGCCAGAAAATCGTCCAACCCACTGCCCGCGCCTGACGATCATCCCGCCTTTGCAGCGGCCTTGAAACGCGTCATGGGGACAAGCCGCACCTTCGACACGGCTGTGACCGTAAACGGGCCTGCGATTGTGCCTGAACTGCCTGCGCCCGGGCAGGATGCAGGATTATTGGGCCGGGAGTACGACCCCTTTCTGGTGGGCGACCTGACTGGCGGACCCTCTAGCTGGCCAAGTTTTGATCTGCCAACTGGCATCAATCTGGAGCGGCTCCGAACGCGTAAGAGCATGCTTGAAATGATCGAAGCGAATCATGTTCAGGCCAGCCAGAATAAGCTTTTGAACGACATGGTGGGGATGCAGGGTCGGGCCATGGATTTGTTTGAGAATCCTGTAGGCCGACGTGCGTTTGATCTCTCCGCCGAGCCGTCTGCTGTTGTGGAGCGATATGGCCGCCATCGTTCCGGGCTTGCCTGCCTGCTGGCCCGGCGGCTGGTTGAAGCGGGCGTGCCTCTGATTACGGTCATTTGGAATCATTCGGGACGAGGGCAGGACCGGCTTCCTGATGATCCTGAGGCACAAGGCTGGGATACGCACAACGATCTTTTCGAGGTCATGCGGCGCCACTTGCTGCCACGCTTTGACCAGACATTCTCAGCCCTTCTGGAAGATCTTCAGCAGAGAAACTTGCTGGATCAGACGCTGGTGCTCTGTCTGGGAGAGTTTGGCCGGGCCCCGCGAGTGGCTCTTGAGTCGAATTTTGCAGGTGCCATGCCGGGCAGAAAGCATTGGGCCAACGTCTATTCGATGGTCGCGGCCGGTGCAGGGGTCTCCCG
>CAMCFM010000088.1 GCA_945874095.1 Candidatus Kuenenia stuttgartensis | reverse complement strand
TGGCAAAGCCGTCGTCACAGTTGGTCTGCCGCTTCCCATGGAGTCAAGAATTTTGGTCGGAGAGCAGACGTGATTGAACGCGTGAGTGACGAGATAGGGGATCAGGTTTACGCTGAAAGATGCGTAGACGTCGCCGATCTTATGCTGGCTTACGCCTCCAGGAGCGTAAACATTCGGCTTGGCCAGAAGTTCCCGTGCCTGCGATTGCCAGGCTTGATCGCCATCAAGGTTAGGCTTTGGCCCGACAAGGACCAGTGACGCATCGGGGAACCGATCGGCAATTTTGATGAGCAGGCTCCAGTCCAGCCGATCTTCAAGCCCGCCTAGATATCCCAAAACTGGCTGAGGGATCTCCTTGAGTTCTATTGGTGGAGAGCCTGGTGCGTAAAACGGCTGATCGGGGATCGTCCACTCAGGTGCGGCATGTGGGATATGCAAAATTTTGTGGGCGTGATTTGGGAAGGTCTGGCGAAGTTGACGGGCCCTTTCCGCAGCCACACAGATGGTCCAGTTTGACTTTTCTATGGCTCTAGCTTCCCAAAGCCTGACGTGATCTGCCTTTTGGGGCCAATAGAGCGTGTAATCGTCGAGGTTGTAGTAGACGAGCCGGTCGGGTTTGATCTGGCTGGCCAGCTCCAGATAGAATGGATAAGTGATCCAGAGAGATTTTTCTAAAGGCTTTTTGTCAATCTGTTTAAGCCAGTTATGAGCAGCTTTTGCCAAGGGCCATTGGCCGAGCTTAGGAAACGATTTCATCCAGCCTGGTGGTAGTTCGGCGGTGACAAGAGTTTCCAAGTCCGAGATCCGGGTGGAATGGACACCCCAATTCCAGGGCCTTATCCCACGGGCACGTGCATTCTGCCAGTCGATGGGCTCTAATCGGAGGAGTGGTGCTGAATCCTGGCTGGCAGGTGGCCAGGTGGAGAGCAGGTTGCGGGTGCTGTGCCAGGAGGAGTCCGCCACAATCAAGGCTTGCGTCAAAGTTGCGGTCATTCCGATGGCTCCAGTACTTCTCAAGACGGGCTTCAAATCGTTACTGTTTCTTAACCTTGAACTGGTCGGTTTGTCCATAACATTCAGGAAGGTGGTATGTTTATGGAGGTCCGGCTGGATCGACTCTCTCACCTTCAAATCTTGCACACCCCATGGGATAAACGCGAAAATGACTCCGGAACCGAGTGAAAAGAATGTTGAGCGGATGTGGAACTTTGCAAAAAAGTATGCCGACAAGTCAGGCACGAGCTTCAGCCCGATTGAAGGCGTGACGGAGGCCGTGATCAAAGGACTGGCGGTTCATCAGGACACGCTTGGTCGTCCTTTGTGCCCATGTCGATTTTATCAGGACAAGCAGGCGGAGATTCAAAGCCGGACATGGATCTGTGCGTGCGAGGACATGAAGAATTTCAAATATTGCCACTGCCTGCTCTTCACGAATGAGGAAGGCATGCCGATTACGGAGTACCTTCCGGAGGATCATGAAGGTCGGGAGGCTTGGGGACTGATCCCTGATCCTACACCTGACAAGGGTCGGGAGGGGAGCCGTAAACCGGGTGTTTAAAAGGTAAAACCGGTGAATCTGGGTAAGATAAGGGCAAAAATTCAACCTTGTTTGAAAAAAAACGTTGAACTCTTGCCCTTAAAGTCTCTACACTATTCCCAATCCCATTTAGGGACCCTGTCCGTTCTTATGGTTCCGCATCTGCGTAATCCGTAAAGTCTGGACAGATTCACCAGGATAGGTTTTCGGAAAATCTTCCGAAATCACCAACTACACCCGGAGTTTCCCGACCATGATCAGTTTCGCAATCGTAGCCGTAATGACCACCCTCACTGGCTGCCATGCTGAAAAAGCTTGTGCTACACCATGTGCCGCTCCTGTCGCCGTTTGCGCTCCAGCTCCAGTTGCTGAATGTGCACCTGTCGCCAAGAAGTGCGGTGGCCTGAAGTTGGGTGGACTGTTCCACCACAAAAAAGCCGCTGCCGCTTGTGCTCCTGCTCCAGTCGCTTGCGAAACAGTTGTTTACGCTGCTCCAGCCGTTGTTGCTTCACCACAAGCATCAGCCCAGCATTGATTTGAGTCCGGTCTCAGCAGGCCGGAATTCTGATCTATCACAAAAAACCCCGGCTTTCTGGCCGGGGTTTTTTGTTGGAACTGGACACGTGAATGAATCCGGAATCAAGGCCCGACCGTCGCAAAAAGAGTCACCTTGGCGGGCGGTTCGTTGGCGATATCACTCGTAATTTCCAAAATCGCATGATCAGGACCAGCAGTGGCGGGTGCCTTATAGGTGATCGTCAGAGTCTGGACAGCCTGATTTGCAGAGGCTTCGTTCGCCTTGGCAGTGACTTCACCCTTGGTCGACTTGGTTTCAGAAAGCTTAAATGGCTTGTTCGACTTCACAATCACCGTTTTCTGGACCGTCGCACCTTTCGCGACCGTCCCAAGGTTCATCACAGATGGAGAGGCCGTCAAAAGCCCCTGAATCTGGGCCGTGACGAAGATCGGAATTTCTGGGCTGGCTGGATCGTTGGTCTTCAGGGTGATCTGATCTTTATAAAATCCTAATTTCGAGTCGGCTGTCAGGGTGGCGCTGAGCTGATAAGTGGCTTGACCAGCGGCCCGGCTCTGCTCGGTGATGCGAACTTTCAGGCGCGGCGAGATGTGGTGAGAGCCGGTGATCTTGAAGTCTTGATTTCCGCCAAGATATTGCAGGGAGAGTACTTGAGATGGGCCATCCGTGCGATTGACCTGACCAAAATCGACTTGGCCGGGGGTTAAAAGAACATCACCTCTGATGAAACAGTTCATGTTTAGATCGACTTCTGTGAAGCCGGGCCGATCGATAATTAACGTAAGACCAGATGCCTTTACGCCTTGAAACTTGGTCGTGTCAAGAGTGGCTTCGATGGTGGTCTGAGTGCCGGGAGGGATCGTGTCCGCTCCGATTTTCACTTCCGTGCAGCCACACTTGGTGCGATACCCGCTGATGTGGATTTCTTTGTCTGTGCTGTTCACAACCTTAAAGCTGTGACGCAGTTTAGACCCTTTTGCGACCGTGCCAAAGTCGTAAGTTTTGTCAGGAAAAACCGCAGGAACCCATTCCTGAGCCATGCTCTGGGGTGAGCCATGCACGAGCAAAGTCAGTGTGAGTCCTGTGAAAACCGCAATGAATTCTGAGCGTCGCATGGCGGGAATGCTCCCGGGCTTTTATGGCTTTTGCCAGAACCCAAAATCGTTCAGCGGTCAATATGATGGAACGACCAATATTCTCTATCTTTCCACAAATCGGCAAAACCGAATAGATCAATAAACTTTCATCAAGGGAAGTCCTCCGAAAGAGGTGGGATTTTAGGAATTCCGTGGGGTTTGTCAAATTATCGCTAGCGTGATCATGATTTATCGGTCAAGATGGACTGTGTCGTCACTGACGACGTTCCTCAAGCAGTTCTTCTCAGAACGATTGCACCACGATCACGGATCAATTTTCAGTTCCTGAGAATTGACGTTCCCAGAATTGTGAAAATTCATGGTACATGTTTGTTGATGTGTGACTCGAACTGATGAAATGACTGCGACCGAATCAGGAGTATGAAGACGTGTTGAAGCCGAGTGTGGAACTTCGGGAAGAGCCTGGGGTTCTCGTTGCTGAATTTTGGGATTGCCTGCGGATGGACCCAAAGCCTGTGGTTGATCTGCGAATGCAATTCACCCAACTCTCCGCAAAAACAGGCCTAAAAGACCTGATTGTCGACATGAATGGAGTCGAATTTTCAGGGTCCGCATCACTCGGTGGGTTTCTAGCCCTCAGCCGAAATGTGAAGCAGGCCGGTGGACGCATGGTCTTCTGTAATGTGGATATCAATGTCAGAGAAGTTTTTCAGGTCAGTAAACTCGACGCAATGTTCACGTTTGCCGAATGTAAAGCAAGTGCTAGACAAGTCTTAGGTCTGGAAGCAGCCTAATTGGAATCGACTAAAACATCATATAAAATGAAAGGCAGCCTTTGGAGGCCGCCTTTCATGGTGATTTGTCGTAAATTACTGAATCCGCAATAGATCAAACTTTGCCTGGCGGATTGGTCTTGTAGGTGACTGGAGACAACAGTCCAGAGATAGTTTGGCCGAAAGAATCGGTCGCATTGACCCGGTAGAGGTTGTTCCCGTCTGCCAGACTGGCCGTCAATGTGTAATTCCCGGTCGCATCGGCCTTGGTCGAGACGGGCGTCGTCTTACTGTCCACTTCTGTGTAAGTCACAGTCGAGCCTGGTGTTGCAACGCCCTGGAACTGCACGTTCCGGTTGTCCGTGATCCGATCGGCTGTGCCCGTATCGCTGGCAGGGTCAAGACGGGCCGTGATCATCGGCTTGACCTTGATCACCACGCCCTGATTGCTCTGGGCAAGCTTCAAATCGGCGTTGTCAATCTGTCCATCACGATTCGAATCAGCGTTGAAATCGTAGTTGGCCGCACCGACTTTGGCACCAATCTTTGACTTGATCGCCGTAAGATCGGTTTTATCGACCTTTAAGTCGCCGTTGGCATCGCCAGGCAGGTAGAAGCCTGACAGGAAGTTCCCTGTGCCAGAGGCTTTATCCTTCACAGAGACACTGTAACTGCTGCTCTTTTGACCTTTTTTCAACTGTACGTTCAGCAGACTTGGTGTGGCCGTTTTGGTGGTCACCACTGCCGCACTGACCGTCTTGCCAGCCCCAGGAGCAGATGGTTGGATCACAGACTTATTGGCCCCATTCGCAACTTTGGCAATCAACGGCTGAACCGTGGAAGCGGTGGTGGCCGCCACAGCCACTCCAAGAGTCGCCTTGCCCTTGGGTAAAGTGAATAAGTCGCTTGTGAGGTTGACTTTAATCACGGCTGGATCACCTGCCTTAATGATTTCGCCAGGAACGATTGCGAACGTGTTTCCCAAGTTGCTGGCCGGGACGTCGCGGCGTTCGAGTTGTGCTTCTTGAATCTCAAACAGGCACTGATGATTCTTGCGAGGGCGTTCCATCGTCTTTGATCCTCCTGATCGGTTCTGTGATTCCAACCAAAAGCTTGGTGAAATTCGTTTCCTCAGTGTCCCCCCGGGAAACGAAAATCGGCCTGGACGGATCTACCTTTTTGCGGGTAGATGTCCAAGCCGAAGCTTGTGTCTTATAGATTCTTAATCGGATGGAATCGATCAGGAAGTTGAGTAAGACTTTTCCGATTCTTTGGATTTTATGGGTTGCGAGACCCTCAGATGAGGAGTTGGCAAAACCTTGTCAATCAACAATCGACGAGCCGGTTCAGAGGCTTTAACAGATTGTTCTATAATGAGTTGTGGAGAACTTGAAGGCCATTTGCCCTCAACGACAACCCTCCATGCAGTGGCCAGATAGATCACCACACCGGCCCAGAAATACATCCCATAAAACTGGGCAATTTTGTGACCCTTCCCATCCGCAAACCATCCGCCAATCTCGCTCGAGGTGGTCCCGATCAAAAGCATGGCGAGCCCAAGGGCACTCCCAAGGATCCACTTGTCACGCCGGTTGATGTCTGGCCGGAACAAGCGATATGCAAGGTAAGTGATTGGTAGCAAGAGCGTTACGTAGTGGTGCTTCCAGCTTCGTTCAGAGACGAAAAGCATGGTCAGGACCACCAGCGAGAATTCGCCTAAAAGGCGTGGGTCGTCGCGTCTGTAAGTTTTCGTTCTGCAGAGCATGAACAGAACTCCAACCCACGCGATGGAGAGGACTTTTACGATTCTGGCGACAAACTTGGGATCCCAATTCACCACATTCAGCTTCAGTGTCGAGCCATATCGGCCAGGAGTTTCATCCAGCACCATAAGACGATTGATGACGCCCACCATGGACTGGTTGATTTCAAGGTCTCCAACCACTCCACCGGAAACGTAGGGGCTGATGATTCTGTGCCACCATGAGCCCAGGCATTGGCTGGCCAGGTCAGGCCCAAGTACAACGACCGGGACCACGAACATGAAGACCAGAATGGCGACGGACGTGGCCACCAGCATCTTCCATGAACGCTTGTAAAGAAAGTATGGCAAGAACAGTGCTGGAGTGACTTTACAGGTGATTGCCAGACCGAGCGCAAAGCCGCCCAGCCAATCGCGACCCTGTGTCCATGCGTCCACTGCAAGGACCACCATGAAGAGGATCAGAATATTGATATTGCCGTGCTGAAGGTCGCTTAGGATTGGCCTTAAACTCATGATGGCGACTGCAAAATAGCACCATTTTGAGATCGGCCAATTTCGCTCCCTTACCATTCTGGCGATCATGGTGGCTGACAAAATGGCCAGCCCGACTTTGATCACAAAAAACGCAACGGCACCAAGAAGTGGGGGCAGCATCATCAGTGGATACAAAATGATCGGCATGACGGGGGGGTTTGGGTACATCTCCCTGTCATAAATGTTCCGGCCATTTTCCATCAACTGGATGACTTGATATCGCCACCTTACGAAAGCGCTTCGATCTTCAGCAGCCTTGTGCGCATAAGCGATCAGGGCCATGAAAGAGACAGCGCAAAGTAGGGCGACGAGGAATCGGCTTCCCTGTTTTTCATGAACTGGATTGAGCGACCAAGCATCCGAACTCATCGGCAAGCCCCTTCCTTGGAGACGAGCCACAAATCTATTCATTCATGACACTTGCGTCATGACCCGTCTGCGTCCATACCCCAAGGGTTCAGTTGAATTTCTACTGAACCAGATGCCTTGGAATCCAGCAGGAGCTTCATCAACGGTGGAAGCGTGCTATCCAAGGCATTCTCCTGCACGATTCGGACACCGGAATGTCCCATCACGCGGAGGTTTGGAACCCAGTGATATCGTAGAACGACCTCGCGGTCAACCGCAATTTCTGAACTTGAGGGCTTGATTTTGAGCGAAATCTTGCCTGTTGTGGCCGTTATTTCGCCATCAATGTGCTCGTGGCCAACCAAAGCCGTTCGTGGACTTGAGGTTATCGCCATCGGGCCTTTGCTCATGATCTTCGCCACGCGCAGTTGGCCTTGATTCAGAACGACCTGGAACTGATCAGGATTTGCGTCGATCATCGACCGGGCTTTATCGCTCCAGGCTACGATCCAGGAGAGGCCGTAACGTTGTTTCATCTGTTCCAGCCAACTTAAATTCCAGTCCTCCCGGCCGAAAAGTTTGCCCTCACCCAACTGGGCCACATTGGTCGTCAAGGCCGAATGCAAATACGGGCCACCAATAAATTCTACTCCAAGTGCTCTCGCCATGACCCCGGAATATCGTCCACCTTCGAAAATGTCCCGGCCAAATCCGCCCTCTTCATAAAGAACTCTGTCGCCCGGGCTTACCTGCGTTTTAAGAGAGTTCAGGATCGCTGTGTAAAGTGGCGGGACCGTCGATTGAAGGGGGGCTGATGGAGGAGTTGTCCAGTTCTTGACCACCGCTTGCAGAGTCGGGCCTGTGATCCGAATCGTGACCAGGCTGATACCAATCGCCATGCCAATCGGTGCAAAGCGGTTTGAGTGTCTTAGGAACTCGATTACATAGTGGACAAGGAATGCTGTAAATACAGATGCAGAAAGATAAAAGGCATAGGTGTGCCGGCCGGGCTGGAGGAAGTCGAGACTTGGGAACGCACCTGCTCCATAGCCCCAGAAGAATCCGCCCAGGGCGAATCCTGACAACGCAGCCGCCTGGATTCTGAGCGATTTCAGAAGGATTGGAAGGCCGGCCAGAAGTCCCAGCCAGAGAAAGACTTCGATAGGCGATTCGGACCATGTGATTTTCACCAGGCGAGCGAATACGCCTTCCTGGGAGTGAGAAAACGCGAACCCGCTCTCACCCTTGGTTGCTGCCAGGACCACCCCTGGCCACCACCAGAATGCGTTGGCAAGAGCTGCGAAAATAAAGGCTGATAGGCCCGCCAGCCCAAATTTGAGACGATTTCTGGAGAAGGCCCAGGCGGCGAATGCGGCAGGACCCAAGACCATCAGTGCCGTAAAGTGGATCAGTATAGTGATGGAGAGCAGGGCGGTCATGCCGATCCACGGGCTGAGCCGGCCTGACTCCAGCCAATTGCAACAGACTCTAAGTGTCGCAAGTGCAAAGGGTATCGACAGAAAATAGGGGACCATGCCGAAGCCGATATATTGGATCGGGAAATCGGTCCAGAGGTAAATGAGCCAAACGATGCCTGATCCAAAACCAACCGCGCTGGAATGGCATAACCCGGCGGCAGCCCAAGCGACGATCATAGGCGCAAGTATAGCTGAAAAAAGAATATAAAACTTGTAAGATGTCTCAGCAGAGGCGATCGGAGCGGTGGCGGCCACCACCAATTCTGGCAACGTGCTGGAGGCTGGAAAAACGGCTGATTTAGCGTATCCGCCCATGAATGTTGGGTCGTATCCGGCAGTGGTTCCAGTTTGGCTCAAAAATGATTTTGTGACGACAGCCGAATGCAGATAGAGCGGATGATCATCTTTGAGAATGGGACTGGGATTGGTCAGGCCCAGCCAGCCTCCGAGTGACTGATAAATCACGATAGAGTGCAGAGTTAGCGTAAGGAAATAAAGCAGGGCGATGAAAATTAAGCCCGATGGACGCCCCTTACGGACCGGTTTTTTACGAGCTTCAGGTGGAGGGGGGGCCAGTTCGTATGGAGTCAGATCCTGATAAGGGATCACCACAGGCAGGGGGGCACGATCAGGCATGTCGGCCATGGCTAGTGATGAATCCGCCTGGATTTAGGAATTCTGTCAAGGTGTGTGACGAACAATTTGGCGAGGCTGAAAATGCGGCCCGTAGGATTCGAACCTACAACCAAGGGATTCAAGTTGGCCCGGAGGTTTCCCACCGGCTTGGACTATCTCACCCTCTGAATCGCTTGCCTGTGTAGAATGCAAACAACCAGAGGCCGGGCGCTGATTGATCACAACCTGTGATCAATGCGAGGGTTATTGTTGAGTCTCACCCCGCTAGTCTCTGAACCTTTTCGGCGAACAATGCTCGGCCGAACTTGGCTGCGGATTGCCACTCTGATGCTCTTGATTTAATTAAAAATCAGAGAGCACCAGCGGAGGTTTCCCGCAATTCACCCGGATCCCATCCGACGGTCGCCCATCGGTGGCACTCTTTTTTGTCAAAAGAATGAGTCCCCTGCTCTGCCGTTGAGCTAGGGCCGCATGGAAGTTATTATGACAGAAAAGCAGGATCCCGGCAAGCGGAATCCTGCTTTGTTGATAGGAATCACGGGATGATTTAGGCGGTCGTGCTGGTTGTCAGCATTTCCGTGTTCGATTCGATCGTTGGTGAACCGGTCACATTCTGAGTGGTGCTGATCGAATCGGAGGGCGTTGCGATCGCCTGCTTGGTAGCCTGGGAGATTGATGATGCCGAAACGCCTGTGGTTGCCCGGGCTGAATTCTTCTCAGGCTTTGCCACTTTAACATCACTGGCCAGACCAACATAGCTCATCAGTTTGATGGCGATGTAGGTGGTGTCGATTTCCCACCAGTCGAGGCCGTGGGCGGCTGAGGTCTGGAAGGCGTGGTGATTGTTGTGCCAGCCCTCGCCATAAGTCACAATGGCAACCCACCAGAGATTTCTGGAATCGTCGCGTGTTTCGTGCGTTCTGTAACCCCAGACGTGAGTTGCAGAATTCACAAGCCAAGTGGAGTGAAGCACCAGCACGGTGCGTGCAAAGAAGCCCCAGACAACCCAGCTTAGGCCGATTCCGCCATAGTATTGGCCGGCAAAATAAAGAGAAGCTCCCAAGGCCAAAGGGTAGACCAGGTGTGTGTTGTCAATGAACCTTAATCCTCGATCCTTGTAGAGATCGGGTGCCCAGCGCTTGTAGTATTCCGGTGTGTGGTCGCATGTTACGTCGGGTGTCATCCACCAGAACATGTGGGCCCAGCCGAAGCTGACTTTGGGAGTGTGCACATCGTCAGGTTCGTCTGAATAAGCGTGGTGTTTGCGGTGATCTGCCACCCAGCCGATCGGGCCACCTTCCGAGGCGCAACAGCCAATCGCAGTCAGCACATACTTCAGCCAGCCGGGATGCACCTTAAAGCTGGAGTGTGTCAGGAGTCGGTGGTAGGTCATGCAGATCCCGATCCCGCCTGTCAGCCAGTGCAGGACCAGACAAATCACGAGCCCTGACCAGGTGAAAAAGCCGGGAACGAATGCCAGAAGGGCCCCTGTGTGCAGAAATGCCATCCAAATAATCGGGCCCCAAGCAATATTGACTTTTGGTGGTGCGCTCACCGCGTGTGTGCTCATAAGTTTCCCCTAGTTATGGGTTTTTGAAACCGAACCTGTCGTCTTGATAGATCAGTCATAGACAAGGTTTGGGCTCATCTCTCGTTCGGACAACTTCTCTCGTACCTACTATAGGACACGACGACTCGAGAATCTCGTACAACTTTTTAAGAATTCTTCAGTAATGCGATCTTGATATCCGGTTCTAAAGGATTTCAGAGATATCCGTATCCAGCAAAACTTATGAACAGCTTGTTGCTTCATGGCCTCGGTCGTTCTATGATCAGTGCTCAACGATGAGACTTCTTGAAAAAATGGCATGGACCGATCTTCTCTCATGATAGCACTTTACTGCACCGGCACGAACGTTCGTATGGATCGGTCGTATCCAGAACCAGTCCCCTTGGTGGATGAAGCGGTTCTCAGCGTAACCCATTGCGGCATCTGTGATACCGACGTTCAGCTGGCCAGTGGCTACATGGGCTTTAAGGGCGTTCCTGGCCATGAATTTGTCGGAGTGGATGAGAATGGAGACCGTTACACCGCCGAAATTAATAACGCATGTCGTCAGTGCGAGTGGTGTGCCAGAGGTCTGGAAACGCATTGCCCGAACCGGACGGTTTTGGGGATTTTTAAACATGACGGGGCGATGGCTGAACGGGTGGCCGTGCCCAAAGCCAATCTTCATATGATCCCCGATTCGATCAGCGATCACTCCGCCGTTTTTATCGAGCCGCTCGCAGCGGCGTTTCAGATACTTGAGCAATTGACGGTGTTTAGAGGCGACAGGGTTGCCGTTTTGGGCGATGGCAAACTGGGCATTTTGTGTGCCTGGGTGTTGCGAACCGCCAGTGAGGATGTGACATTGATTGGCAAGCACGACAAGAAATTGGCGATGGCTGGTCGCGATGTGACGAAATTGCGGCTTGAGTCAGCACTTGCAGAACATCTGAAATCTTATGACATTGTGGTGGACGCCACTGGGAACTCTTCAGGCCTTGAAACCGCTTGCCAGTTGTGCCGGCCACGCGGGACGATTGTGTTAAAAACGACCATTGCGGGCAGTCATCAATTAAATCTTGCGCCTTTGGTGATTGATGAGATCACTTTGATCGGGAGCCGCTGCGGGCCATTTCCTAAAGCGATTGCAGCCCTGGAGGCAGACATGTTTCCTGTCGAGAACTTGATTGAAGCGGTTTACACGCTTGATCAGGCAGAAAAAGCGTTTGAACACGCTCGACAAAAGGGGGCGGCCAAAGTGATCCTAGAGATGTCGTCGTGATGTTGTTCGAATTTCATGCTCCAAATACAACCCCAACCTGTGTGATCTGACAGATGATGAATATTCGTGGTCTCAAAACTGTTGCACTATTTTTGGCCGTTCTGGCCGCCCCGCAAATGATCGTGGCCGCCGAGCCATCACTGGCTGAAAAGC
>CAMCFM010000087.1 GCA_945874095.1 Candidatus Kuenenia stuttgartensis | reverse complement strand
TTGGAAAGCATCCGTTCTGCCGTGATCCGGGCGTACTGAATCTGAGCATAGTGCAAGGTCAACTCTTCAAATGAACTGTCTGCTCGACGCTCATTCGAATGATCCCCGATGGCCGCAATTTCTGCATGCATCCCAGCTCCACCATCGGCACCAATCGTTGTGGCCACTGTATGAATGGCCTTGGCGATTGTGGCATCGCTGGCCCCGGCGGCCATCAACTTCTGGGCATGCTCAATCTGGGTGGAGAGCTGAAAAATCTCCGACTTGGCTGAGCGGATTCCCCGATCCCATTCCGCCAGCCGTTTGGTCACCATCGTACGTCCAGCCTCATCCGACATCATCTGCGGATGCTTCTGGAGAAAGTCGATGTGATCCTTCTCAGCCTTCTCCAGCTCAATCGAAAGCTCGTCACGTGCCTTTGAGATCAAGGTGACAACATCGGTTGTCTTCTTCTCAAACGTACTTTCCAGAAATCGCTTGTAAGCATCGATCACCGCATCGACCACCTTGACGGGTTTGGTCGGGTCTTCCGAGTCAAACTTCAGCGTCAAAACGCGTTCGAGCCGTGTGACAACAAGATTCACGTAAAGTTCGTTGAATGTGACGTTGTCCAGCTTGCCAGCTTTGATTGCATCATCAAGCACTGCCTGACTTTTAATGATCGCAAGGTGACTCGTCAAAAAGTCGCCGTTCACACCTGTGATCGGGTCTCCACTCATCATATTGTTGGCAAACATGCCACCAGACTGATTCACCAGAATCTGTGCCGTTGCCGAATATTTTGGCTTGGTTTTGAAGATCTGAAACAGCCCGACCGTCAAAGCAAGTAAAAGACAGAGAAGAACCAGTCGCCAGCCACGCCTAATGGCGTTTAAGACCAGGAACAGATCTTCGACATATTGCTTTGAATCACCAGCCGGCGCTGGCCTGGCTTGCTGCATCTGATGTTGGTGATGACCTATTTGTTTCATGATCTTGCTCGCATCCTGTCCAAAAGCGGGTTCTTCGCCCATCTCGGGCCAGCCAATTTGTTGCCCAAGTGGCCAGAAACCCCCAAGGTCTCTTGTTCGCCACCACCAATTTTCTGCTCGCTATCAGGCCTTTGCCATATCGTCCTGTTTTTTCTTGAAAAACAGTGAAATGATAAGGGTTTGTATAAGGCCCAGTGATTCCTTGGAGAGGTACGGAATTCAAGCCGAACTGTCTGCAATAAACCAAATGCCTGTTGATAGTTGCATTTTAGTATCAAGCGGACAGTGTCGTCAATCGGATTCTTTTTTGGAGTCCCGGACTCCATGATTTCAGGAGCCGTCAGATTGGGATCCCGACGTCTCAAATTCTCTGGTTTGCCGTGCAATATCATCATCAACCCTCCTTGACACCTTTCGTGGATGACGTTGGTGCCGCTGAATCGGCGTCCGCAGCCTTGTTGATTAAATCCATCACAACGGGATCTTTGGGCCAGAAATAACTCATGACTTGTGCCTCTTCCAACGCTTTCGCCGTTTTACCTGTCGAAATCAACCACTGAACCTGGCGGATCCGTGTCTCTTTGTCCTGTGGATTTAAGGCGACTGCCAGCTTCATCTGTGTCAGTGCCTCGTTCTGGTCACCTGTCAACCACAAGGCCCTCGCCCTTAAATAAGCGGCTTCTTGATCTGCTGCATTGCCTAAACCCCTCAGCTTCTCCAAGGCACGGTCGCCAGCCAATCGACGTCGAACTTTATCTTCAACAGGAATCAAGCTCTCTGCAGCTCTCACAGCCACTCTTGGCATTTTGTCCGTCAGTTTGTCAACCAGATCAGGACTCACCCAGGGTGCGATCCCAGCAACTGTTATCTCTGGTGACGTCTCGGCGACTTCCAGACAGCGGGCAAACGACTCAATGGCGATCGGTTCTTCGCCTAAAGCAATCGCTGTCTGGCCTGTCCTGAGAAGCACCTCGACTCGGTCGCCCGCCAAACTTAATGCCCTTTGAAGCGAAGTGGCCGGCGTCTGTCCAGACTCATAAAGCCAGTTCAGTGTCGCAATCTCCAAATGGACCAAAGCTGCCGAAGGTTGCTCTTTCCAAGCCTTTGCCAGACTCGATGATGCCACCACCAAATGATTCCGAATCAGTGGATCTGTCAGAAGATCGCGTTTGGCTGCCTGCCGTTCCACATCAGGTAGATTTCGAAGTATTACGGCTACCTGCAACACCTGTGACTGTGATTCTGCATCTTTTTCTGGAATTCCTTCCAGTTGAAGCATCTGCTTCGTCCTCTTCTGGTAAGAATCAAGCTCAAGAATAGCTCTCTGAATATTGTAATCGCCCCAGCCAGGAGCCAACTGTTCTGCCAAAGCCAACGCCAATCGACGATCTTCAACAACCGGCTCTGCTAAATCTGAAGGTACCCAGCCGATCAGATCCGTGCCGGCCTGATGCACGCCTGCTGGCCGCAATACCCCCCAAACACGGTTGATCATCCTGGCTTCGCCCAATCCAAACCATGCCACACAAACCATCACCGTGCTGGCAATGACTCCAACAACCCTGCTTGCGAATCCAATTTTTGTCGATTCCACAACTTCTTGCGATAAATTGACTTCAAACCATTTCCAGCCTTTAGACAAACGCACCAGGTGGGCCGCCGTGACTAGGGCTGGAATCGCGACCCCGGCCGTCCTCAAATTATTCTCGGTCAAACTACCCCATGCCACAGCCACCAATCCAAACAGGGCCCCACCCACCAATGCAAAGTGATTTGATCGTTCCAGTCGCCTGACCAGACGCACACATGACCAGATCAAACCAAAGATGGTTAAAGCGACTAGAATGGAACCGATAATCCCACCCTCAGTCAGGACTTGCACATAATCGCTTTCGGCATGGGTGTTATGATCCACCGAGGGCCTGTAACCGGTTTGGCTGGACCATACAAAACTCCCCCAACCCGTTCCCCACAAAGGTGATTGAAGCCAGGTTCGCCATGCCAGACCCCAGACTTGACGACGAATGCCTGCGGCATGTCCACCTGCTGAACCAGCAATCCCCCTGGCTTGTGAGAAAACCGAGAAGACATCCGTCAACATCGTCAGTCCAACACTCAAAACCACCGCAAATCCAATCAGCCAGTGCCAGCCACTTCGTCCCATCGAAATCTTACGCATACGACCTGCCGATCGAACGATCACCAAGCCCAACGCGGAACAGCCAATCACCATTGCAAGCATTCCGCCCCTGGAACGCGTTGCCAAAACAGAGACCATCAGTAAAGCCGAAACGTAAATCTGTAGGAATCCCCGCCCTGCCCCTGACCGATCATCCGCAAAAAGACTTTCTTCCTGCTCTTCAACCTGAACGGACTCCCACCGTGAGAACACCATATGTGCCAACGCAAACCCAAGCCCCATATTGAGATATGCTGCCAAATGCGAATGCACAAAGAACGGTCCGGCACTGGAAATTACGATGCCCGCCTGACGGATCCACAAGACCTTTCCAGTGAACGTCATGGCCTGAAGCATCGACTGAATGCCCATCAGCAATGCGGAAATGGCCATCACCAAACCATGACGCTTGATCGGACCCCAGCGGCCCGGTAATCGTATCACGCTTACGGCAAGTACCCACAATGACCCCAGCCAGACCACACTTTCATAGACCTCTGCATCAAGCCAGGCCAGTCTGGCAGGCTGTGTATATCTCTCTAGACTGGAATCTATTACGACGAGTTCTCCTCCGCCCCAAGATTTCCATAAAGCAAATCGAGCCGGGCTCAGCCTTGATAACCACTCAGGACTGATTTCAACCCACTGAATGGCTCCAAAGATCGCAATCAGACCTAGACCAAGAATCGGCAAAACTCCCAGAATCGCATACCAGCTCAACCCCCGCCGACGGTCAGAGACGGCTGAATCCATCAGAGTTAGTACACCTAAAGCCATGATCAATAGTGAGATAACATAAAGTGCCGGTGGATCGTTGGCACCAAACCACCACGGCATGATTCCGCAAAGTATCGCTAGAATGAGCTCGCGCAGACCGCCCAGAATACCAATACGCTCGCCTCTCCAATCCTTCTTAAAGGATGAGATCCCAAGACGTTTTCGGCCATGTTTCTGTGACGTTCTGCGATTCATATCAGACGCAAACCTTTATATTGTTGATGTTTAGATCAGATGGATTCAAGACATACAACCAACCGCCCCAAACTCATCTGATACCCTGAAAGTCTTCAAAGCGAACCAACTCTTCGATTTTACACAAACCGGTCTACCCTTAATACGGGTCAAAAAACGGTCGGCACTCAAAATCGCTAAATTTGCGAGAATCGTCCAATGTGGTACAAAATCAACATGCGGGATTGAAGAGTCTGTATTTGGTTTGACAAATCCAAGAAGCCTGGAGTATATTTGACGATAAGAGATGATATGCCCTTTAGCAGGGTCAATATATCTATAAATCAAGCTATGTTCCATCCAGGCAGGAGTGTGGTAAATGTCGATTTCACGAAGTTTAGGATTGGCTCTGGTTCTGTCGATCGGCTTTGGAATGAGTGCTTCGGCACAAGTTTCATCATCGAAAGATGCACTCAGCAAACTGCTTGCAAAGAACACCGCAACAGTGACGCCAAATGCAACTGTGGTACCATCCACCACACCTAAAGGGGCGATCCTCCCCAGGCTCACCCCTCCCCGACCAGGTGGTTCAAACGGCTGCGGCCCACGTCCCATCTGATCAAACCCCTGACTGAATTCATAGTTTGGAACATCAAGGAAGCTGGCCAGTGCCACTTCCTTTTTTCATGCGCTGCTTCTGAACGAGAGAAATTCTGTCACGAAGCGTACGACCCGCCCAAGCGTTATCGGCGGAACAACCCTTACGGGTGAAATAATTTTCTACTGTGTCACAAGCGTTGCCTTTTGTTGTCTTCTCTCAGGCTGCTTCAAAAGCTTGCTTATCCTTTTTATCAATCCAGCCCAATTCCCCAAGATTTGCATCATTTTCTAAAGACCCTTAAATCGATCTTCATGATTCTTCACAACTATACCCCTCTGATTCTGAAATCTGGAGCTTGTGTTTGAGATTTAGAGCGGAGCCCACTGCGATTCATAATCTTCGAATTGACAAGATGTTATGTAGGCCATGTCCCCTGACATGACGGGCTTTGGCATTGATTTTCAGAACGATGCAAATCATCTTTTCATAGGATGTTACATACATATTCGCTGAAAAGACAAAAAAACGCTTCTGAGCGTGATTAGGGTTCAGACGCGTTTCAATCACGATTTGCTTCGTCGCCTTCTCCGCTCGATCGATGAATCCTGAGTAATCCGCGAATTCGCTACATCTTGTATTCCCAGTCTATATTTGCGTAAACGCTTTACGTTTTTACGTAAACCGATTTTATCTTGTAGTCCTTACGCTGTATATTACTTATAGAAGTTTGATACGAAGAACGGATCGTGTTGATCCATGCCCTCTTTGCTCTGGACTTTGGAGAGATCATCAAGCAACAACAATCGTTTCGGGCAAGTACTTATCCCGAAAACCGCTTTCGTGTTGTTGTTTTAACCTTTGCTGATTTAAGACTTAAATCTTTGGCAAATGTCGTAGGTTACCTATAAGTGTCTCTATTGTAGATAGTTACCGCAAAAAAAGTCGATTGCTAGGTAACGCCATGGCCAAGTCTGTTTGGCGTAAAAGTAACGCCATGGCCAACTATCTGTCATGATTTTCTTAGAGGTTCTCCCGGTTTCGACAATCGACCAGAAAGGCATATTCTCATCAGGCTCTCTATCGGCCTGCAAGTCTCAGTCCTCACACCTCTTAGCCACACAGGTCTGGCCGGCACTCCAGAATCCTGCCAAAATTCGCCCATGATCGCTAAATACCTTATAAGAAGAACAGTTAGGCGTGTCCCGTAAACGAAAATCCTGATTACGGGAACATGTTAAGAAATTAGGCGCCAAGGGAATTCTGTGCATTGTTGTCTTGTAAAGAAAATGGACATGTAAGAATAAGTGTGTCAAAATTGTGTTATCAAAATCTTTAAGTATCTCAAATACAGAACTTTACGAGTAATAATTATGGTAAATAAGCTGTTGTTTTAACCCGTATGCCTCATTGAAGCGTTTCCCAACTTACACGGTCACTTGTGAGTCTCTATAAGAACGTTCTATACCCCCTCCCCTTTCAGCCAGAGTTCGTATTCAGGAAATTGAAACGGAGGCTCAGAACTCGAACTAGTCAATCTCTCAATCTCCTCGTTCATGTCAGCGGTTGAGGCCCGACTTGTCTCCCAGTCGTTCTCCGCTTCCTGACGCCTGCGCTCATATCGGATGCGCGACTTCCGAACTGCCTCGTCGTCCACCTCCTCGATCCCATGCCCTTCGATCCTTGATAACCGGCCCAGAAATATCTCTCTGGCTGTCTCGTCTGACTTGCCCTGACGAACCATGGACTCGGCTGTCATCGCTGCCTGGGTCACGGCAATCATTTGGTCACTGAACCTGCTGAATATATCGACAATCTCCTGGTGCCCAATCTCCAGCCTCTGAAGGATCTCATATGCCGGATGGTTCATCGGCTGATTGACCCGTGTCCATGGACGGGGAGCAGCCTTGGTGAATCGTGGGCCTCGTGGTAAACAAATGCTCCACTTGCCTGGCCCCTTGCGTATGAAAAATTCCTCCGCATCCACTCCGGCGTTGACAATTCCCTGCTCTTGCCAGGTTCTGATCAGCAGTTTTACCTTCTGGCGGATCGACTTCATCTCAAGTTCCGCAGAATATCCCAACTGCTCCACCGCAAACGCTCGAAGGTCGAACTGCGGCGACACTTCCCGGTGATGAAATATCTTCTGCAACAGTAAAAAGCCTCTTCGCGCTGCGGCATTCTTCAGCGCCCTGTACGATGCGAAATCAAACCAGATGAATCCGCGAGACTGATTCATGAGTCGAAAGAACAAGGGATCCCAAAAAATTGTCCAGGGCTCACGCCCATGCTCATCCACTTCCAAATCAAGCCCGGCGTCCGTGGGCAGATCGTAGCTTAAGAAATGGAAGGCGAGTTCGCGGTGCTGGGCTCGAGGTTTGTCCCACCAGGCTGAATTCTGGTAAGTCACTTCACTCAACCGCCGCATCGACTCCCGAAGTCTTTTGTAGTGATCCCCACCGATCGGTAAACCCAACTGCCTGCAGATGAAATGCGGAGTGGCAGTCAATTCCATCATGGGCTTCGAGTCCGCAAAAGTGATCGCCAAAAGCCCATACAAAATCAATTCGTCGGTTGGAGATAGGCCGCTTGGGGATTTTACGGTGACCTTTCCAACTTTCCGGCGTTTTTCCGAGTCGTAGTAAATAAATTCAGAGATATGACGGAGCGACTCACCAGGCCGATAATCCAGTGGGCAAAGCGCAGTCTCGACCAGCGAGACCTGACTCATACCATGATCCAGGCCAGCTTTAGCCAGCGGTGCAACCCTGCTGCGGGACTTTGGCTTGCCAGGCTCTGCTTCATCGTGATCTGGAGTCATGTCCGTCATGGTAACTTACTCATCCTGAAAAGGGTGGGGCAATTCGACTCGGTGATCAATCCTCTTCCCTTTTTTAACTCAATCCATGTGAATTTGCAATTCCTTAAAGGTTTGAACTTTCCATCCGTTTGAAGACCAGGCTCAATCAATCTTTTTTGGACTCCAGTGTCACATCATCCAATCCCGACCGTAACTTATTTGGATGTCTCTCTGTTTTTGGACACGACTTGAACCAAACCACAAGCATCCATCCCATCGATACACCTCGCCGATTCCGGAAGTATCCCCATGGATAGATGATATCCATATGGATTATTTTCGATCCACAAGAGCGTTTTGCTTCCTGATTTCAGATAGTCTGTCATCAATACACACTCAACTCAACCAAGGAATTTCAACAAATGTCACGTCGTTCAGAACTCAAGATTCATCATTTAACCCGAAATCTATTTGACAGGACAACAAATAAGTTAGCCGCTCGTGAAAAATCTTTAGCTCGAAGGAAATCGCTCAGGCTTGAGCCTCGAGCAGAATCGCTTGAAGCAAAGTTGGTTCTCACAGATCCCGGTATGCCGATCACAACACTTGTCAAAGAACATGCCGCCATGGCATTTTTGGGCCAGTTTGAATCGCACCATACCACCGACGCTCTCAACCTGAAAATGAGTGATCGGAATTATTTTCTCGTCGCTCAGGATTTCAACACTACAGACAGCGCCAGCCCTCTCTGGACCGACTCAAACAACTGGCTTAAATACACTTACAATACAACAACATCGCAATACGATGTTTCGCAATATGGATCCGTACCCCGCACTGGCGACGACGCACGGATTCCAGCCGGACTGACGATGATTTATGATGTCACGCCTGCGCTGCTGGTCCAAGGGGGCTCCACTCTTGATCCTGCCAAAGACATGCGCATTCATACGCTTGATATTAAAGGTATGTTGAAATTCAACGAAATGCAATCGAACCTGATGGTTGTGGAAACCATACTGGTCGGCGGTGCCCACGACTCCATGAATTCTGGAATGAATCACGGGATGCTCGAAATCATGGAGACGTCCCGTGATTTCACTGATCGAATTGTGATTGCAGCGCCCAACTGGAGCGAATTTGTACCAAACGATCCAGCCAATATTGCCGGCCTTTCCATGACACCTGGAAACGCATTTAATAAATATCTTGATCCATCGCAGTTTGGCCGTGGTGTAATCGCTCATGGAATGGTTGAAATCGAAGGGGCTGACATATCTTCGTATGTGAGCATCGAAGGTGGATTATCCAAAACAACCAATTACGACCCAAATAAAGTCTATGATGAAACAGTCACTACGTCTGTAAAATCAAATACGGGCGTGATCACCACAACCACTTCCCCTCTGAAAGGGGCTGCCTATTTTGATGTGAGCAAGAGCAGCATCAATAATTGGAAAGTCGACGACCGGATTGTGATCGCCGGAACAGATCCAAACGCTGTAAATTCAGCGACTGGAAAGAGTTCCGACGAAGAAGGATTGATTAAAGAGATTGTTGATCTGGGCAGTGGACAAAGCCGGGTTTATTATCGGGTCAGTGTTGTGGTTGGCACAGACCCGAAAAATCCATTAAAGCCCGCAGTCGAGATCCGATCACAGCTGCAACTTAATCACCTCACACCTATCGATCCGTCTACGAATCAGCCGATACCAGGCCAATCCATACAAATTGCAAATGTCAGCCGAAATGTGATTGTCCAATCTGAAAACCCTTTCCAGATCATGGCACGCGGACACGTCATGTTCATGCATACCACAGATGTAGATGTCTGTGGAGTTGGATTCTATGGCCTTGGTAGATCAGATAAACGCACCGTCGTGGATGATCCGCAGTTTTACACTCAAGCATTAATCGATGCCCAGAAGCAAACGGGCATGCTCTTGGACCTGAATGCAAAACCAGGTGATCTGATCACCGGTACAGGCCTGAATCCCCGTGGACGATATACCGTTCACTTCCACCGGGCTGGTATTGATGAAACCAATCCGAATAATCCTGTCGTCACATCGATGACACCCGCTGAAATCTGTAATTCAGCTGTTGTTGACAGCCCTGGCTGGGGAATTGTCAATCATACAAGCTATGTAAACGTCGATAACAATGTTGCATTTAATGTTGTGGGAGCTTCATTTGCAACGGAGGCTGGTAACGAGCTTGGGCGATTTGTCGGCAACCTTGCCATCAAAGGCGTTGGTGCAAATACAGGTGAGGGTATTGAAAGCCGTAAGTTCAAGCAGGATTTCGGGTTCCAAGGTGACGGTTTCTGGTTCCAGGGCCCAGGTGTAGACGTTCGTGATAATATCGCTGTCAGCCAGAAGCACGATGGATTTGTGTTTTTTACAGTCGGTCTCGACCAGAAATACACATACATCAAGCGCGATACAGCCGGTAATGCAATTGACAGTACCGGAAAAATCACCACGGATCCGATGAATTATGTCATTGAAACCAAGGTTCAGCCGGCTTCGTTTAATACAAGCATGTTTGCGGACGTAAGCGTAGACCCATCCGCAGCCTCTCCTACAACAGCCTATTCAAATGGTAAATATACGGATGCTGTCATCACCGCTCTTGGTGGGGACAACAAGACTGTTGCCGTAGGTGATGTTCCAGTTCTGAGATTCCTGAATAATAAGTCGATTGCAACGGGTACCGGCTTTGAAAGCTGGTTCCACCAGTTGAACAATAATGCAAACAATATGCCTGATACGACGATTGAAGAATTCACGACATATAATCTGCGTGGTTCGGCGATGTTTGACCCTTACACGAAAAATGTCACTGTAAAAAACTCAGCGTTTTATGGTGGTGTTAGAGTGTATGACAAACGTGTGATTGACCCTGCTGATCCTCTCAAAACCGTGGTTGTGACCACACCTGACCCGAAGAACGCAGCGAAGTCAATTGTTGTTCGCCAGAATGGTTTCAATTATTCTGGTACAGCCATGGCCCGTAATCACGTTACAGCCAACTTCAACTATGAAAATGTATCGATACGGGGATACGATATCGGTATCGACATGCCTGTCAATGGCGATAATGTGGTCACTGGAGGAACTTTTCAGAACGCCCAGAATATGATCATTACCACCGCCAATAGCCGTACAAGATCGGTCATGGTTCAGGATGGGCTGAATCAACCTGTCGATTTTGTAGAGCTCACAGATCGTGTGGATAAAAATCTGGCACGTCTGAATCTCAGGCTTTATACAAATTATAATCCAAAGGATCGGGACATTACCAGGATGTTCAATCCTGACGTGATTAATATTGGAACCGTCTGGCTCAACTCCTATGAATTGACTGGTTTGACTGGACAGGTCAAGCAGTTGTATTACTACGAGCAACAGGCTGGATTTACGCCGTTCTCCACGAATGAAATCAATTCGCGAACGTTGCAGGATACGCTCGATTCAAGCGGGAATCCCATACCACGGATTTACGATGGTGTTGTCAAGGATTCGTTTGGAAATATCGTCGATTACACTGGGATAGAAGTACCTGATGAACTGAGAAATAAAACAAATACTCAGTTGATGGATCAATATGGTCTTTCAATTGGTGGGGTTCTGGCTCCAGTGAATGCAGTCGACGGCTTTGGCAAATATACCCGAACATTATCCAACGGTACAACCGTGACGGAATCTCCGAGGATTAATGGTTTGATTGGCGATTCATCAATCTATCAAAACTCGGTGGATGTGACTTCAGCAAAGTATACAAATCAGACTGTCAATAACTATACCTTCAGCTATCGTGCTGCAAAGGATGCCATTAATTCAGGGTATGACAATATCACTCTGAGAAATGGAAATCTCGGTGGTGCATCAGGATTTAAGCAATTAAATCTGACCGTGAATGGAGTTGCCGTTCCGAATGTCACTGCACCTACAACCGGAACTACAAAGCAGATCGCGGCTTTCAATAATACTACCGTGAAATTGCCTTTGCGGAAGGGTTGGAATCTGATTTCAGGTAATCTGGATACGACTGGCAAACCACGAACTTTGATGGTTTATGGAGATGTTCAGGCCCCTGACCTGAATCTCACAACTCCTGACGTATTTCAGCTTCTTCGTCAGACAACCGATTCAACTGGAGTGGTGAACGGATTTAATAATGGGACCTGGACCAAGAACTTTGTTGGGGTCATGAATCCAAATGACCTTGATATCGGTTTCTTTGTCAAAGGCCAGATTGTTGACAACTCGTTCGGAGCCAGGA
>CAMCFM010000086.1 GCA_945874095.1 Candidatus Kuenenia stuttgartensis | reverse complement strand
TGATATACAACGAGGGCCGTTGGCCTGGGCTTTAGAATCACTGGCCTTTGGCACTAAAAACAGATCACATTGAACGCCGCCTCCCGGTAATCCGGTAAGAGCCTTCGTGATCTGTATGAACGTCGTATAAGTCTATTCTGATTTATACTTTAGGATCAACGAGCTCTGGATTTACCAGAAGCTGGAGTGCGAATTCCGCTACCCTTGACTACGATATCAGGAATTTTGGTAGGTGCTGGCTTGATTGTGGCCTTGAGGCCCGACTTCGCTGGATCCGAATAAGTTCCAAGACTCGCGTTCGAGGAATCGCCTTCAGCGGTCGCGAATTTGAGTCCAATCTCGTAATCACCCGCTGGCGCTCCATCGGCCGCCATGATGGTTTCAAGCTCGAATGTGCCATCAGAACCTGTGGTTGCATGCGGGAATGCAACATCTTTTTTCCATTCAAATTTCGGCTTGAACTCGAGAACGACACCTGCAAGTGGCTGTTTACCCACCAAAACACGGCCAGTGGCAGGGTAAAATGTGTTGTCTGCATTTTGAGTGGTCTCACCTGAACCACAGCCAGTCAGGCAACCCAGCAGGACGAACAAAACGATGGTAACTGGTCGAAACATGGAGAGTGTTCCTTGAACTTGAATTTTGACATTTCACAGAGAATCCGATTTCTAAATTCAATTGACAGGTTTTGGTTGCGTAATGCAAGGTAGTATCAAATCGGGGGCATAAAAAAAACGAAACATTTCTACATATCCCTCTATATCAAAATTATTTATGGATTCTAAAACAATCAGATATTCATTAAATCTTAATCTATTGCGAGTTCATTTGGGCCCTTGGAGTGGCGTTTTTTTAAAACCCTAATCACGCTCAGAAGCGGATTTCTGTAGGCACGGTCCCCTGACCGGGCGGGTTTTCTCCCCTTCAGTCAATACGCATGTAAAGCATTACACAAAAAACGATTTGCGTCGTTCTGAAAAAAAAAGCCAAAGCCCGCCATGTCAGGGGACATGGCCTACATAACATATTGTCTTTTTAAGGATTATGAATTACCGTTGGGCTCCGCTTCAAATCTCAGACTCAAACTCCAGATTTCAGAATGAGAGGGGGTATAGATGTCTCCGATGGCGCCCCATCACCCCAAAACCGGAAGCAAATTCGCCATGGCTCATACTGGACTCCAAGGTCATGGCATGGCCGCTGGCCTGATCTGTAGAATCACTCGCCTTCAGGCCGAGACCCCAAACCTTTTCATGGATTCGTTTTATATCATAAATCTTGTGTCAGAAACCATCAATCTGATCACAGACAATCAGACCACTCTCAATCCCATCACCCCGAAATCAGGCATGAGCCAAAGCAGAAATCTTCACGAATTTTTCATTGATATCCCAACTAAGACTACTTATCGCAAGTAGATAATTATTAGACATTCTAAACGACTGTAAAGAATATCAGTCATATCGCTGTCTCGTGTCGTAGACCACACTTCCTAGTCGGATCCAAAAAACAGGAACCCTCCTCCGATGATATCCGTCCAAAAATCAGCCACACGCCGTGGCTTTACTCTGATCGAACTTCTGGTGGTGATCGCGATCATCGCCGTTCTGATCTCCCTGCTGCTTCCAGCCGTTCAATCGGCCCGCGAAGCTGCCCGTCGCGCCCAGTGCGTCAACAACCTCAAGCAACTCGGTCTTGCTGCCCACAACTTTGAAAGTGCACAAGGAACCTTGCCACGTTCCGGCGAACACAACGCCACAATCAATGGTACCCTTTACAAAACCCAAGACTATCACAGCACATTCACGATGATTCTGGGCACCATTGAACAAGGCACCGTGTTCAATACTATGAACCTGCAAATGCCTTACAACTTCTCGTGCAACACCACGGCTGGCTTCACAGTGATCAAGTCATTCCTGTGCCCAACAAACAATCTTGCCAGCGACCGTATGGGCGACAAAGATTCCGTGGGCTTCGCTTGTCTGGATTATGCCACAGCTCCATACACCGAAATCATGGCCAATGGCACGACGAAATGGCAAGCCGGCTATGTCGGTCCAGTTCCAGCACCAGGCTCATTGACCGGCTCGCAATACAGCCAATCGGCATACACCGCTTTCACGTGTGCCACTTGTTCCACAAACAAGTCCATGCAACTTGACCCTGCACAAGTGCTTGCTGGAACTATTGATATCTACAAGGGTGGAGCAACCATCGGAGCAACCACCGACGGTACTTCAAACACCGCCATGTTCTACGAAGACACTGGCCGAAGCCCCAAAATGCAGGGCACTGGAAACTATTCCTACCCTCCAACAGATTATGCCCCTGACCAGAATGCTCCTGCTCCATACGTTGCCGGTGCCCGTCGCTCATGGAGATGGGGCGATGCTGACAATGCTGCTGGTGTTTCCAGCGGTATCAACAACAATAAAGGTGGCGCTTTTGGTCGTCCAAGCTGTGGCCCTAACGACTGGGGTATTCACGACTGCGGCCCGAACAATGAAATCTTCAGCTGGCACCCAGGCGGAGCCAACATGTGCTTCACCGATGGATCTGTCCGGTTCGTCAAAGAATCAGTCAATCCTGCCGTCGTCCGTGCCCTGATCACACGCGCTGGTGGCGAAGTGGTCTCAGCCGACGCCTATTGATTCGCTTGTGAATCAACCACTTTGGTGGATTATCGAGAATCGACCGGATTATTCCGGTCGATTTTTTTTATACCAATCTGATACGATTTTCCAACCACTTGCATCATGTCAGTGGCCCACTCATACCTAATCCCTGATAAAGGTCCGACTCAGATGACTTGCTCCCCAAAACAAATAATGATTCGTTTCATGGCCTGCTCGATCGTTGCAATTTCAACTGTTGCCAACACCGGCTGTGGCTCAAAATCCGAACCCGCTGGAGCAGCCGGCTCATCAGAAGCGCAAGGCAAAATGTCGCCAGAAGACGTTCAAAAAGAACTTCAGAAAATCTCCCCGCCTTCAGGCAATGGCAAATCAAAAGGAAAAGCGAAAGCCAAGTAATTTCAACCTTTCGCCAGAAAAACAAAAAAATGGCTGCGAGCAATGGATAATCTCCATTCACTCGCAGCCTTTTTTTATAAACGATTTAATCGGTCATCAAGGTGTCGGGTAATAACCACCTAAAGCGATCAGATTTCCACCACCTGTTGGAATCGAAATATGATTCGCACCGTCAAGCCGTCCCTGAATCACAAATCCCGAATCCAGCGCACGGCCCACCAGCATAGAACTTCCGGGAGCAATATACATATTACCGTTAATTAATGCTCCCTTGCCGCCTGTGCTGGTCCCTTTATCCGGCTGAGTGTTCAGGCCGATATCGCGACCAACGATTAAATCCGCTCCGTTACGGAACTCCAGATTACCGTAAACCGTCATCCAGTTCAGGTCTCGACCGACACTGATACCGGTCCCACCATCAAAAACGGCGCTGTTATAAACATTCAAGGTGTTAAGATCACCGCCCGTAATGATCGAAGCACCTGGCTGAATCGAGTTCACAGCAATGCGTGAAACCGGATTATCGCCCGCGATCGTCACCTTACCTGAAAGATTCACTGTCCGATAACCCAATATCGAGTTGATCTTTCCACTGGTAATTTGAATGTCAGAAACACCGAGGGCTTTATCCTGACGGCCAAGCTGTGCCGAGAAAGCATGAGCCTGGTTGCGAGGCCTGATCTTGGCATAAGGCTCAATCACCAACTCCGTATTTTCGGTCGTACCGTCCACAATAAACTTGACTCGTCCACCGGAATCAGGGAAAGCCCTAATTGTCCCAGCCGGACTTCTTCTATCAAGTGGATCCTGCACATAAGCGACCCACAATTCGCCGTCAATATCCTGAATCAGGGTTCCCATGCCGCCACTGGCCGTATTCGCAACAATTTTACGACCACGGATGTGGACCATCGTCAAGCCATTTCCAAGACGCACAAAGTTCTTGGAATTCGGGTTGCTCGCCGATGGTGCGGGATATTGCGAATTGACGGAAGGCTTTTGAAGCACTTGCACACTGGCCATCAGGGCACGTTCCTCCAAGCCTGATCCACCCATGCAAGGCATGAACTTACGACCCTTACGTGATTCCGGACGATTCTCAAAAACGGCCATCGTGCGACTCCTTTCGGCTCGATCAAGCCTGAGAATCAGCGTGCGGGTAAATTCATCCTGACCGACCCGCTGATTCTTTTCGTACTGACGATTCTTATCCCTAACTTCGGCATCATCCACTCGGTCATGTCAATCAAATATGGGGTAGGAATATCAAACGTATGCCATAAAAACCGATTGGGGGAAATAGGGTAAACAGGGGCTTTTGTGCGAGAGCCCCTGTTTTACAATCTTTACGCTTAATGACTCTCCGACCGATTGGGCAGAATCATGGGCGGGGGTGTGGCCCCACGTACATGAATGCCCTCGCCGGTCGAAAACTCTCTGGCCATATTCTGGAACTCGACCTGTGAACGTATCTTAGGTTCGCCCGGCTGAGGCTTGGCACGAATATAGGTGCCATCCGATTGCAACACACGGGCCTTCACATTATCCGCCAGAGTCACACCCAGAATCCCATCAACAATCCGGCTCTTCAGGCGCGGATCTTCAATCGGGAACAGGAGTTCCACCCGTCGGCGAAAGTTGCGTGGCATCCAGTCAGCCGATCCGAGATAAACTTCCGGCTTATCACCATTCTGGAAGTATGTGATGCGCGAGTGCTCGAGGAACTTGTCGACCGTCGAAATCACTCGAACATTCTCTGATATCCCTGGGACACCAGGCCTTAAGCAACATGGGCCACGCACAATCAGATCCACTTTTACGCCGGCCTTAGCGGCCTCATAAAGCGCCGAGATCGCGTAAGGGTCCACAAGTGCATTCATCTTGGCAATGATTCTGGCCGGCAAACCTTCGAGCGCGTGCCTGCGCTCACGATCAATCAACTGAACCACCCTGTCGGCCAAATGCATCGGCGCCACCACCAGCTTATTCCATTGGTGGCCTTGCGAATAACCTGTCAGCAAATTGAAGAGCGCGGAAGCATCCTCGCCAAACTCTTCTTTACAGGTGAAAAATCCAAGATCAGTATAAACCCTTGCAGTAGTTGGATTATAGTTACCGGTTCCCAAGTGGATGTATCGCCGGATTCCGTCATGCTCGCGCCGAACCACCAAAGCGGCCTTACAGTGCGTCTTCAGGCCAACCATACCATAAACCACGTGCACACCGGCATTTTGAAGCATTCTGGCCTTAACGATGTTATTTTCTTCATCAAGGCGGGCCTGAATCTCCACCAGAACGGTCACCTGTTTCCCATTCTCAGCCGCCCGGCTCAGGGCATTGATGATCGGATTATCCTCAGCCGTTCGGTAGAGGGTCATCTTGATGGCCAGAACTTGCGGATCTTCCGCAGCCTGTTCAATAAAACCTGTCACCGTCCCGAACGATTCGTAGGGGTGATGCACCAGCTGGTCCGACTCGCGAATGACCTGAAAAATGTTCGACCGATTGATGAACTGGGCGGGTGTCTGTGGTTCCCAAGGCACTTCTTTGAGCTCTCGAAAACCTTCAATTTTCGCCAGACCGACCATCGCCGTAAGATCCAGAGGGCCAGTCACCCGGTAAATGTCCCTCTCATCCAGGTCCAAAGCATTCTGGAGCAGCGAAACAAACGGATCCTCAGCACGGGCGTTAATCTCCAACCTTACAGCTGCACCCCATTTGCGACGCCTGAGAGTTTCTTCTATCGTTGAAATCAGGCTCGACTTGATCTCTGTCTCCTGAACCGCCAGATCGCTATTGCGAGTCACCCGGAATGCGGCCCTTGAGGAGACTTTGAACCCGCCAAAAAGTGATCCAAGCCGTGGACCAATCACATCTTCCAGAAACACAAACTGAGGCATGTCCACAGACGACTTATCGGCCTGAGGCAACTTCACCAATCGTGGGAGAACGCTCGGCACCTGCAACACGGCGAACAAGGTTCTCACCTGTTCCTGATTCTGCCCTTCCAGCCTGAGAATCAGATTCAAAGCCTTGTTGTGAAGGTGCGGAAACGGGTGGGCTGGATCAATGGCCAGTGGGGTCAGGACTGGAAAAACCCAGGTGTCGTAATAATTGTCGAGCCAGGCGTTTTGTTCTTCATTGAGATCATCTGGAGCCAGAATCTGGATCCCTTTTTTGGCCAGAGCTGGTCGAAGATCTTCAAACCAGGTGCTATATTGATCGTTCACAAAAGCGTGGGCCTTCGTGGCGATTTCAATCATTTGGGCGTAAGGACCCATTCCGTCTGAAGCGGCATCCTGAGGCTCTACGTTGTCGTAATATTGAGCTTGCAGGCCAGCCACTCGGACTTCAAAAAATTCGTCCAGGTTCGAGGCAGATATCGCCATAAAGCGAACCCGTTCCAGCAGCGGGACACTGGGGTCACGCGCCTCCTCAAGCACACGCTGATTGAATGAAAGCCATCCAAGCTCACGGTTTAAGAACATTGCAGGTTCAGGGATGGCCATGTCCGTATACGACAGATCGGTCCCATTCGGAGCATGTACCAGAGACATTGTTTCGGTACTCAGGGACTTCGCCTGAGTATTGGATTTGCGTGGTGTTCGTGTTCGAGGTGCGGGTGATGCGGCTGGTGTTCGTCTACTCATGATTTATCGTACAAGACTGCGAAGGATTTCCAAGTTGATGGAATCAAGGTCGCGTCCGTCTTCCTCCCCTTTAGGTGTTTCCAAAATCATCGGGCATGCACGAAATCGAGCGTCGTTCACCACCCGCTCAAATACGGGCATCGGGATCAGTCCACGACCAATCCCTGCATGACGGTCCACACGACTGCCCAACTTCTTGACACTGTCATTGATATGCCAAAGCTTTACACGATCAATACCTACCGTTTTTTCAAGTAGATCCGTCCACGCATCATACGAATCGGCTGGATCAAGGGCGTAACCAGCCGCAAACACATGGCAGGTGTCCACACAAATGGTCAGCCTCTCAGGTTCCGCCACACCCTCACAGATCATCTGCAAGTGTTCGAGTTCGCAACCAATCGACGTGCCCTGCCCTGCCGTTGTCTCTAAAGCCACTCGCACTTTAACACCTGCTGTGGCTTTGTGAACTTCGTCAAGAGCATCGTTGATCCGACCCACACCTGCGGCCACACCTTCATTCATGTGTGCACCCGGGTGCATGACCAGATCGCTTAGCCCCAACTTCTCAGCCCTTAAAATCTCGTCCATCAAGGCCTTGATCGACTTGCCTCGTGTCACAGGATCAGGACTGGCCAGATTGATCAGATAAGACGTGTGGCCTACTGGCTTTAAAGAAAATCCTCCGGCCACCATATCCGCCTTGAACTGGTCGGCCATGGCATCCGATAAAGGAGTTGCAGCCCACTGCTGATTCCCTTTGGTAAAGACCTGAAACGTGTCGCAGCCAACCTTAAGCGCAGCAGTCACCGCATTGTGGTGACCGCCTGCGATCGACATATGTGCGCCGAAACGGCCCTGACTCATCTTTTCAAGCCCTATTCTCAGTGAAGCTTATCATCTATCGGGATTCATGCAAGTATCAATCAGCCGAACGATTAGCGGGTCAAAGACTTGTACTGGATCCGGTGTGGCTGATCCGCAGCCAGGCCCAGTCGAGCCTTGCGCTGCTCTTCATAAACCTGATAATTGCCTTCACACCAGAAGACCTGGCTCTCGCCTTCAAAGGCCAGAATGTGGGTAGCGATCCGGTCCAGGAACCAACGGTCGTGGCTGATCACCACAGCGCATCCTCCAAACTCCACAACCGCATCTTCAAGTGCACGAAGGGTTTCGATATCGAGGTCGTTTGTCGGTTCGTCCAACAGCAGCAAGTTCCCGCCTGACTTCAGCAACTTTGCCAAGTGTACGCGGTTACGCTCACCACCAGAGAGATTCCCGACCAGTTTCTCCTGATCCGACCCCTTGAAATTAAAGTTGGCGACATAGGCCCGGGAAGGCAACTTACGCTTGCCAAGCTGGACATTGTCAAGCCCGCCGCTGATCTCCTGAAATACCGTGTTCTCTGGGTTCAGTGAATCGCGGCTCTGATCGACGTAAGAAACCGAGACCGTCGGCCCAACGCGCAATTCGCCTGAGTCAGGCTGTTCCTGCCCGACAATCATCTTGAACAAAGTGGTTTTACCCGCGCCGTTCGGGCCAACCACTCCCACAATCCCGCCAGGGGGTAGTCGGAAGTCCATATTTTCAAACAGTAAGCGATCACCAAACGCCTTGGAGACACCCTTGGCCTCAACCACCAAATCGCCCAGGTGAGGGCCAGGTGGAATGTAAAGCGTCAGGGCTTCATCACGCTTGTCTGATTCCTGAGATGCAAGCTGCTCGTAACGCTTCATCCGTGCCTGATTCTTGGCCTGACGTGCCCGGGGCGACAAACGCACCCATTCCAGTTCACGCTCAAGGGTTTTCCGGCGGGCGTCCGAAGCTCGCTCCTCTTTCTCCAGACGAGACTGCTTCTGCTCCAGCCAGCTCGTGTAATTCCCTTCCCAAGGGATGCCCTGGCCACGGTCGAGTTCGAGTATCCACTGGGCGGCATTATCCAGGAAGTAACGGTCGTGTGTCACAGCCACCACGGTGCCGGGGAAATCCGACAGATATCGCTCCAGCCAGGCCACACTTTCGGCATCGAGGTGGTTCGTCGGCTCATCGAGCAGCAAAATATCAGGGCATTCCAGCAGTGTTTTGCACAAAGCCACACGACGACGTTCACCACCAGAAAGCTTGGTCACATCGGCATCGCCGGGCGGCAAGCGCATCGCGTCCATCGCGATCTCAACTGTCCTGTCCAGTTCCCAGGCATTGGCCGTGTCGATCCCGTCCTGAACCTTGGCCTGTTCATCCAGCAGCTTATCCATTTCGTCGTTGCTGATCGGCTCGCACAGGCGGGTATTGATCTCGTCAAACCGCTTGAGCAGCTTTCGGATCGGAGCCACAGCTTTCTCGACATTCCCACGCACGTCGAGCGTTTCGTCGAGCGTTGGCTCTTGGGGAACAAATCCAATCCGAGTCCCGTTTGCAGGCTTGGCCATGCCCGTAAAATCTTTGTCAACACCTGCCATAATCCGCAGGAGGGTCGACTTACCGGACCCGTTCACCCCCAGAACACCGATCTTGGCTCCCGGATAAAACGAGATCCAGACATTCTTCAAGATCTCTTTCTTGTTGGCAATTTTGCTGAGCTGTTCAATCTGGAAGATGTATTGTGGAGGCATGGTCTTTTGATTCGTACTCGGACTTCTGTGGGCCGATCCTGCCCACATGTTCGATTTAATGGCAACGTGGAATCATCGTTCAGTACTGAACCCACGAGCGGCACATTTATCCGGTAAACGCGCTGAGACTGATATTATATCACGATCATCCATCCCTGTCAGATCCTGTTTTGTAAATCAAACCATATTGCCTGCCGTGAATCAGTCCTGAATTGTATTTTCTGAACTGCCCCAGACCGGGATCCACCAACATAGGATCAGCTTCGCCGGGTAGAGGTATACCATCCAGACAAACCCCTCGGGAGCCCCATTGGAACTCGCCATCAACGCCGTCAAGCCAGCCAGAAACGCTGCCAATTGACCGCGATAGGCCACTGGAAACCGGTGCAGAACAATCGCCGAAAAAACGACCATGCCATGCATCCAGAGAGCGAATGTAAAGTCGTGGAGCGATGGAAACAGGACTGGAATCAGCCATGGATGGATGTGAAGGGAGCATAAAAACGCCGAGAAGCCCGAACTCTTCCTCCAAATCACACGCTCAGTCCACCTCCGGATCGGAGGAGTCATCAGACCAATCGTCCCAGCCATCAACTCTTTCGCCATGACAAAAACAAGCACCATCTGCCAATTCGTCCATTCCAGCCTCAAAGTCTGCCAGACTACGGCCAAACCAAACACCACCGACAATCCCTGCCAAATCAAAAACCTGACCTTCCAGCTACCTCCCCATCTCGAAGTTTGAGCGGATTTCGTCGTGGTGGTATCCATTTTTTTCAATCACTTTCCCAAGAAGAATCGCAAGTGAACTATGGGTAATCAGAGTTAACTTCGATCATAAACCATATGGGTCTAAAAACATATAGCCATTCACCTGCTTTGAGATCCATTCCAGATTGATGTCAAAGCAGATGAATGTGCGATTCGCAAAATCAAGCCAGAATATCTTTAATCACCTCTCCACGCACGTCTGTCAGGCGTAGATCACGTCCACCGAACCGGAAGGTGAGACGCGTGTGATCAAGCCCCAACAAGTGCAGAATGGTGGCATGAAGGTCGTGAATTTCCAAACGTTTATCCACGGCACGATATCCCCATTCGTCGGTCATGCCATAGGTCATTCCACGCTTCAGGCCACCGCCGGCCATCCACATCGAAAAACCATGCTCGTTATGATCACGCCCATCCGAGCCCTGAGCGAACGGAGTCCGACCAAATTCGCCAGACCAGACCACCAGAGTGGAATCCAGCAAGCCCCGCTCTTTCAGATCTTTCACCAGAGCGGCACACGATTGATCCATCGCCCTTGCATTTTTCCCGTGATTGTCCACCAGACTACCGTGAGCGTCCCACCGATCCACCCCGTCAATGGCTGGAATCGTCAATTCCACAAACCGCACACCGCGTTCCACCATCCGCCTGGCAATCATGCACTGGCGGGCAAAAACCCGGGTCGGCTCATATTCTGAATCAAGCCCATACATCTTCTTGGTCGCTTCCGATTCGCCTGCAAGATCCACAAGCTCTGGAACGGACGTTTGCATCCGGGCAGCCGTTTCGGCATTCCGAATCGCAGATTCCAAAGCATCTGCAGGACCTGATTGAGCCAGGGCCATCTGATTCATTCTTCGAATGAAATCGCGTTTCCCACCTTGAACCTTTTTCTCCGATTCCGCTGCCTGAATGTTCGCCATCGGAGTCCCGTTGGCATTCAGCAGAGACCCCTGAAATGTCGCAGGCAGGAATCCATTGGAGTATAAATCAAGACCTCCAGATGGAATTCGACCACCATTCAATATCATAAAACCAGGCAGTTCCTTATTCTCGGAACCAAGCCCATAGCCTACCCAGGCCCCCATCGAAGGACGACCCTGCAAGCCTGTCCCACTGTGGATAAAATAATTCGCAGAGGTATGTTCGGGAAAGTTCGATGTCATCGACCTTAATACAACAATATCATCCACGATCCCACCAATATGTGGGAAGAGGTCGCTGACTTCAATCCCCGATTTACCACGTTTCTGAAACTTCCAGGGCGATTTCAGAACTTGTCCAACGTTTGCAAACTGAGTTTTTTCGAGCTTGCCAATCGCTTTATGAGGATCCTGCCCGTGATATTTATCGAGCATCGGCTTGGGGTCAAATGAATCAACCTGACTCACCCCACCTTCCATAAACAGAAAAATCACGTTTTTCACCTTGGCCGGGAAATGGCTCGGCCGAGGCGTCAGATCATTGAATATTCGAGGTGGATTTTGACCAACGGTATCCGCAATTGCAATCCCCTGATCGGCCAGCATGCTCGCCATCGCCAATGAGCCAAACCCCATGGAGCTGGCTTTGAGAAAGTGACGCCGCGATGCATATGGGCCACAATTGCAATTTGTCATATCAATATTGCCGTTCTTCATCGGATTTTCCTCAATTTACGGCAGGTAGATGAATTCGTTGAGAGAGAATAAGGTGTGTGCCAAATCGGCCCACGATTCC
>CAMCFM010000085.1 GCA_945874095.1 Candidatus Kuenenia stuttgartensis | reverse complement strand
ACAGGCCCAGCACAATACCGGCGAGGCATGTACACCTGGTGGCAGCGTTCATTTCTGCACCCAAGCATGCTCTCCTTCGACGCCCCCAGCCGTGAGGAATGCACCGCCGAACGGAACCGCTCGAACCTTCCCCAGCAAGCCTTAATCCTTCTGAACGACCCGACATATGTCGAAGCAGCCCGGAATTTCGCTACCCGAATACTGAGAGACCTGCCAAAAGCTGACATGAGTGAGCGTATCATTTGGGCATGGGGTCAGACGGTTCAGCGCAAGCCAACTGTGGAGGAACTATCCACCACGACAAAACTGTTGAAAAAACAGTTGTTGACCTATCAGAATGACCTCAAATCAGCCGATGAACTTTTAAAGACAGGGCTTTCGCCCGTCCCTGCAGAGCTCAACAAGTCGGAACTGGCCGCTTGGACACACCTGGCACGTGTCCTTTTAAACCTTCATGAAACCATCACTCGCGAATAAGCTTTAAAAAGAAGGGCATGAGAAATGAACCTGCAACAAGAAATCTCCCGTGAATTGCTTCGGCGTACATTTCTAGGCAAATCGGCACAGTCGCTGGGTGCTCTGGCACAGGCTTCACTGGCTCGTCCGGAAGCCTTGAGGGCTGCCGAATTATCGCGCGGTGTGATCAACCCATTGCCACTTCCACAGAAGGCCAAACGGGTGATCTGGCTGACGATGGCCGGTGGACCTTCGCACCTGGAAATTTTCGATCCCAAACCGAAGCTGGCTGCAATGGACGGCAAGCCCATGCCCGAAAGCTTCACCAAGGGTCAGCAACTCGCCCAGCTTCAAGGGCAGGAGCTGGTCTGTTTTGGGCCTCAAGTCAAATTCAGGAAGTTCGGAACCAACGGAACTGAGATTAGTGAACTCTTCCCGCACATGGGCTCTGTGGTCGACGATATTTGTATTGTTCGATCGATGACTACGGATGCCATCAATCACGACCCTGCTCACATGTTCATGAACAGCGGTTCGCAGATCGCCGGCCGGCCAAGCATGGGCTCGTGGGTGAATTATGGCCTTGGGAGCGAATCCAAAGACTTGCCGGGCTTTGTCGTCATGGTCTCTATCGGCAAGGGACGCCCGCCTCAGCCAATCGCCGCCCGCCAGTGGTCCGCCGGCTTTTTGCCCAGCAAATTCCAAGGCGTTCAGCTCAGGGGCAAGGGCGATCCTGTGCTTTATTTACGGAACCCTGCCGGAGTGACGGCCGAACAGCAGTCCGCTGATGTGACGGCCATCAATGATTTAAACCGGCAGCATCAGTCGTTGATGGACGACCCTGAAATTGCAACTCGGATTGCTCAATATGAATTGGCATTTCAAATGCAATCGAGCGTACCAGGGCTGATGGATATCCAGAAAGAGCCTAAAGAAACGCTCGAGCTTTACGGTTGCACGCCCGGCGATGGCTCATTTGCTTCCAACTGCCTCTTGGCACGAAGGCTGGCACAGAAAGGCGTGCGGTTTATCCAGCTTTATCACCGCGACTGGGACCACCATGAAAACGTGCGTGAAGGAATCACTCTCAAAGCTGGAGAGACAGATAAAGCCTGTGCAGCACTCATCAAAGACCTCAAACGACTGGATATGCTGAAGGATACGCTGGTGGTTTGGTCGGGCGAATTCGGGCGCACACCAATGGCTCAGTCCAACAAAGGCGGAGCCGGGCGAGATCACCATAACAAAGCCTTTTCCATGTGGATGGCCGGTGCCGGGGTGAAACCAGGGCTGGTTTATGGGGCAACGGATGAACTCGGATATGCCTCGGTAGAGAATATTGTCACCGTACACGACCTGCACGCCACCATGCTGCACTTGCTGGGCATCGACCATAACACCTTTACCTACAAGTTCCAGGGCCTGGACGCGAAGCTCTCTGGAGTAGAGAAATCCACTGTGGTCAAGGGCCTGCTGGCTTAATCAAAAGGCGAAATTCCCGTCTTACTTTGGCCGGGCCATGGATCGATACGAATTGGCCAGACCAGGCTGGCCAGTGCTGGAGTAATGGTTCGCCATGGCCTCACAGATAGAAGGCTCAAAGGGGTGGTCGCGGAGGATCGATTCGCCCCAGCGAATGCCTTCCCCGGGCTTCCCGTGGGTGAACATCCAGTTCATGATCGTGCGCTGGGCGTTTAAGTCTTTAGGTGCTCTGACAAGCAGGGACTGTGCTGCAAGAAGTGCGTCCAACTCGGTTCGGAGCTTTTTGGATCGAGCCAGTTCGAGCTTCATTTCATCGGTTCGGCCCAGTTGATTCAGAACGAAACCACGACTGGTACTGATTTCAAGGTCATATGGGTCAATGGCTTGAGCTTTATCCAATAGTTCAATCGCTGTTTTGAAGTCGGTCTCTCGAATATAAAGTTCGGCAAGTCGATGATGGGCCGATGCATTGGCTGGATTGATCGCTATGGCTTTTTTAAGCCATTCCTGGGCAAGAACCGGCTGATTCTGGTCGGTTGCCACACAGCCAGCCCCATACAAGGCTTGTGGATGATTGGGATCGATTCGCAGGACGGCCGTATAGGCTTCGGCTGCCTCTGCAAGCTGCTGGGCCTTGCGGAGTTCTTCGGCGAGCCCAAATTGAGCTTTTACGGAATTAGGGTCGCGTTTCAGGGCTTCGCGATAGTCGATCAGGGCTTTGGCGGAATTGCCAGTGCGAGCATCGACTTCAGCACTCATCAGATAAGGTTTAGGGTCATTGGGTGCGTCCTGTTTCCATTTCTCCAAAACGATTGTGCCACGGGTCAAGTCATAAGAGCCAACATAAATCCGGGCCAGAGCTTCATCAAGCAATGGATCTGGCAAACCTTTGCGGTTCATTTCTTGACGCAGAACGGGCTCTACCTCTGCGAATCGGCCTGCGAAAGCTCCAGCGATGGAGCGGATTATCAAAGCCTCGTTAGGATTTGCTCCAAGCGATTCGGCTTTCTGAAGTGCGTTTGAAGCTTTGTCAGGCTGGCTCGTGGCAATATTCACTCTGGACCGCCACAACCACGCCTCAGCCGATTTTGGAGTTTGGCTGATCCACTCATCAATATATTTTGATGCAGAATCAAATTGGCCAGAACGATAGTCTGTTTCTACCTGCTGTTGAAACTTTGAAGCATGTCGCCAATTCTGTGCGCCAAATAAAACAATCAAAATCAGTGGGATCCAGAGAAACCACCTGGCGATGCCCCAACCATTATTTGTGGACAGGGCTGATTCAGAAGTTTCAGAGGGTTTCATTTGGCATCAAAGCCCACGAGCGGCAAAGCCTTTGGGTCGGATTCTTTTAACAGATAAGCTTTATTGGCTTGGAGGTTTTGATATTTGACCAATTTGCCACTGGGCCAATACAATTCAACGGATTCTGCCACCTTAAAATCTCCAATCCCAAAATGTAATCGTGGATCGCCTGCTGACTGATAACTTCCGCCTCCAAAACGCTCCATCACACGTCGCTGACCGCCTGCAATTACTATCACTCGAGCACCCACACCGTCGCGACTCGATTTATCGCCTTCGAGCCGAAATGTCATCCAGTTTTGAGGCTTGTCAGGCTTATTCTGTTGAAGCAGTGCCAATGGGTCATTCTGGCTGATAATCAGGGCATCAAGTTGCCCATCGTTGTTCATGTCCGCCACAGCCAGGCCACGGCCAACGCGTGGGACTTTCCATGGATCGTCTGACTGGCTGGGCATTTCACGAAATTGACCACCTGCGGAACCGATCAGCAGCTGGGCAGGCATGGCATAGGGATAAAACGGGCGATTGTCATTGACATGGCCATTGATGGTGGCCAGGTCTTGAAACCCATCGTTATTAAAGTCACCAAAAACTGTGGCGAAACCGAGGAGAAATCGAGTGGCCTGACCAATCCCGGTCGATGTGGTTCGGCAACGAAACAAGCCATTCCCGAGGTTTTGATAGAGTGTGGAGCATTCTCCATAAAAATTGGTCACGACCAGGTCGGGCTTGCCGTCGTTGTCGTAATCACCGCAGGCTACGCCCATGCTGGCCTGAAAGCCGCCTTCTTCGCTGCCGGCAAGGCCTGCGGCAAGGGCCATTTCTTCGAACTTCCAATTGCCGAGATTGTGGTAGTAAAAATTGGCTGTACCATCGTTTGCGACGTAGATGTCCATGAGCCCGTCGCCGTCGAGGTCGGAAGTGACCAGGCCAAGGCCACGGCCGTCGCGATCGACAATTCCTGAGGCGTCCGTCACATCCACGAACGTCCCTTTATCGTTACGAAACAAGCGGTCGGGGGCTGGATCGACCTTACTGGGGTCGCAATAGAAATAGCCGCCCTTTTCATTGCGGCAGAGACGAGGGCTGGCAGGATCCCAGATCATGTAATGACAGACGTAAAGGTCGAGGTCTCCATCGTTGTCGAAGTCAGCAAAAGCCGCCGATGTCGGATTATCTCTCGTGCCAGCCAGCCCGGCTTTAGAAGTAGCATCTTCAAAGGTGCCATCACCGCGATTGCGATAGAGGGCATAACTGCGCAACCGGCTGATGAAGATGTCCGGATATCCATCGTTGTCGTAGTCGCCCACGGCCACGCCCATGGCATAATCGCCACTGAATTTGGGCAGGCCAGCTTTTTCTCTCACATCCTGATATGTGCCATTGCGCTGGTTCCGGAAGAGTCGGTCATCGCTCCGGCGGTTGGTGATGTCGGTGCCGATCTGACCGCCCTGAACCACATAAATGTCGAGCCATCCATCGTTGTCAAAATCAAGCACACCGACTCCGCCGGACATGGTTTCCGGAAGCTGCATTTCCGCCGTCTGGCCATTGTTGAAGGTAAAGTTCAGGCCCGATTGAGCTGCGATATCGGTGAACCTGGGCCAGATTGGCTGATTGGAAGGTGCCGATTTTTGATTCGAGTCAGGGCGTGCATTTAAATCCTGTAGAGGTGGTTTCAAGCCCGTTTTGAGCAGGACCTGAGCCAGTGTTTCGCCTTGATCGAATTTGAGGGAGTTTTTAATCGTTGCAAGAATGGACGCATCATCCGGTTTTGGGCTACGGATTCCCGACCAGGATTCCTGATCGAACTTTCGGGACAGTTGTCCTGAGATTTTCGCCAGTTCTGAACTTGGCCCATCGGCGGTGAGATCATCGCCTGAGAGCAAGATTTTACGAACCCGATCTTTGGCTTTGTCCAAATCGGCCTTAAGTTCATAATATCGCTTGGATTCAGCAGATTTCCCTGCTGTCAGGGCGATTTCAGCCAGCCTCTGAAGAGCTTCTCCGCGAGCTGGATCAAGCTTTATGAGACTCTCAAGGGTTTGCCGCTCGTGGTCAGTATCAGAAAGACGGCCCCAAAGCCATGCCTGAATGGCCAGTGGGTCGGTTGATTCCAGATAGCCAACGGGTAAATGTTCAGCGGCCGCCCACAGGCCTTTCACATCTTGTTCCGCCATGCTCAGGCCGAGAAAAGCTCGCCAGATGGCGGGGTCATTTGAATCGAAATTGAGGCTCTGAGATTCCGTAAGATACTGACGGGCCTCATCAAATCGACCTGTGAGAGTGGATACGACACCGAAGCCGAGCTTCACACGGTCGTCGGTGGGCATGGCTTTCTCGAGCGCACGGCGCCACGATTCCACGGGCTGGGGAGAATAATCGGTCAGCCAGAGTTCACGGAGCAGTTCGACGCGATCATCACGCACATGAAATGAGGCTCGCAGAACGCGTTTGATATCTTCTGCACGGCCCTCGAAACGATAGAGCCGTGAAAGGGCTTTGAGGATCGGGCCAGCGTCTTTGGCATCGTGGAGAAATTCGAGTCCTGATTTCAGGGCTTCTTCTGCGAGTCGATACTGACCTGTATTGATGTGGATTGTGGCTAGTGGAGCCATGGCCTGCGTGTAAAACGGGCTTGACTGTTCGACTCGGCCAAATTCTTCAATGGCTCGCGCCGGCTGGCCCAAAGACGCCATACACATACCCAGTTCATAATAAATTTCTGACTTCGAATGGCCGGAGGAATCAAATTTGCCCGACTTCAGTAAGGTCTGTAATAAATTGACGGCTCGGCTGTAATGATTGTCCGCCATTTCCTGACGTATATAAACAAGCTGTTCAGAATACTGACGGTCCTGGCGTGTTCGCCAGGATTTCCAGCCAGCAATGGAGGCCAGAATCAAACCACCTGCTAATGCGGACAGAAGCAAAAGCTGCCTGATTCTGGCGTTCATTTTGATCACAATTCCAGTCTTATTTCTTGGCTTCAGGAGCCGGTTCGGCCGGCTTTTCAGCTGGTGCCGATTTGGCCTTGGCCTTGGCCTTGCCCTGATCACCCGGTGTCATCTTAGGCAGGGCGGCGGCTGGAGTGAAGTCTTTGCTCATATCAATATTCTTGGGAACCCCCGTATCGTTCACGGAAGCTCCGCAGCCGATCATTCCGAGACAGATCAGTGAAGCCAGAGTCAGGCCAGTTTTTGAACGCATGATGAGAGAGCCTCTTGTTGGTTTGAAATCTAGTCATAGGGTTATAAACAGAGCAGATCCGTTCAAGGCCATCAAGCCGGATGCCGACCCGCCAAGTTTATCTGATCAAAGAAATCCCTGATCCATGTTTATGGTGTAAATATGGGTCAGGGATAGGGATGTCAAGTCGCTTCAGGAATCAATAGGAGTCGGAGCTGAGCACTTCGCCCAGATTCTTCGTCCCCAGAGCCCACCAGACTTGCGGTGAGATGGTGTCTTTGATGAACTTGACGGAACCGTCAGCCATACAAAGATTCACGCCGCCCGGGTGATTGCTGGTCGCAGTGATCATGGCACTGGTGCCGCCCCAGACATTGGCGCAACAAGTGTCAGATGCTGTGTAGCATGAATTCTTGTTGGGCGTGTTGAAGTGGGTGTAAGCCATGTTCGACGTGTGCCATGGGTATGACAGCGAGTAGTGAGCACCGCTCAGGTATGAGCCAGCAGATCCCTGGCTGGCAGGAATGCTTTGGCAAGCTGCGATGGCAGCCGTTGGATTGGCGGTTGGGCCCTGGTTGTAGCCACCAGGATAATTGGCCAGGAAGATGCCCCGCTTCGAGGTTGGGCTACCTTGGTAGACGACCTCATTGCCAGCAATACCCAGCAGCTTTTCGCTAAATAGAGCGGTGTTTGAGGTGCCGTCCGAGATCGACTCGAAACCGAAATAGGCCATCTGGGCGTCGTTGCCCCACCAGGCGGCTGGGTTGTTGGTGAAGTTCTGGACAATCGTACCAGACCAGTTCTTCACGATCCCAGGACCACCGTGATTACCGTGGTAGCTGCTCGGGCCCCATGGGTCGGCAGGACGTGCCTTGGCACTGTCTGAAGGACAGATCAAGCTGGCAATCTTATTAAAGCCCGTCGTGTAGTTGGGCGGGAGGTCGGCACTTCGATTGAAGTTAAATGCATTGTAAGCCGCCGTTTGCTCCATATTAGGCAAAATCGAAACCGCCCAGCTTGCACACCAGCCTCAGCCTTCACCCTGACCAGGAACGGTCGACGAAGCTGCACCCAGGAACGAGCCTTCAGCAGGCAGAACCTGATTCGTGTCGTGATAGTTGTGGACTGCCAGCCCAAGCTGCTTCAGATTATTGATGCACTGGGCGCGTCGGGCTGCTTCGCGGGCTGATTGCACGGCAGGCAACAGCAGGGAAATCAAAACAGCGATAATTGCGATAACAACAAGGAGTTCGATCAGGGTGAATCCTGATCTGCGAGTCATTCTCGGAGCCATGATAAATCCTTTCTAAAAATCCATAAATACACGATCAAAAAACCTGTTGGTCACACAGGTTAAGTGGAGGGAATTATGGGTTTTGAGACGAGGAGCGGTTGATAGTTCAGTGTCTGGACAGAATGTCCAACTGTTAAACTATCGTGAATGTTCAAGAGTGGCAATAAGAAAATCTCAAGAAATTTTATTTAAGATTTGACCTGATCCTTATCCAGGTTAGGGCTGGCCTCAATCCTATAAGCATTTCGAATGATATGCCATGATGCGTATTAACAATACCTCTGAATGTATCGCCGGTCCTCACAGAAATCGTTGCACTGCCCCCCTGCCAGCACGGGATTTGGCCATTCCAGTCAATACGCATGTAATATGTTACAGACAAGTCATTTGCACTGGATTTACAAGCTATGTCAGAGGATGTGGCCTATATTACAAGGAACTCTTTGATGATGATGTATCGCCGGGGGGTGACTCGATCATCATCCACCTGAGAGGTTTCGGATCGACTTCATTTCTTCACGGCTCAGTTTGCCATCATCATTGGTGTCCAGAGTTTTGAAAACAGTGTTCATCCGTTCCGGATCATCTCGGAGTCGTGGGACTAAGTTTTTCAACATCTGCATCTCATCAATGGTCAAGGCGTTGTCTTTATTCTTGTCCATCAGATTGAAAAACCGCTCGCGACGTTCAGCCGGAGTTTTCCCACCAATCAGTGCCGCCAGTGGCCCGGCAACCTGCGACTGGAATTCAGCCTTGGGGCCAGTCACTTCATATTCCATATATCCCAGCATCATCTCTTCGTCGGTCTGCTGGCCCCAATAAACCGTCTTTGTGGGATCAGGGTTGGCCTTGTTCGCTTCGCTGTTGTCGTAAGTGGCTGTGGCGATGATCACAGAGCCTTTGGGTACGGCGATTGGTTTTGCAAGTAGGTAACGCAATTGCCAGTTGAAGTCGTATCGAGGTACATCCAGAACGGTTTCCCGGCGCTTGTCTGGAAACACGATTTCATATTTGAAAGCCTTGCCCCGCACATGCGTATGAGGTACGAATGAGATCAGACTCACGTCTGTCGGGACAGTCTGGCGGGCCACTTCCACGTGGTTGCCTGCACCAGCTGGAATTTTGATATTTGGATTGGCGACACCAATCACCTTAATCTCGTGGGCCGGCTTCTGAACCGATTTCACTAGCCCAATCTCAAGCTGATCAGTGGTTTTCTGACCGTTTGGAGTGTAGTGGATCTGGAATCGCAGACGTGCGCCTTTCGCCAATCTCTTCCCATAATTCTCGGGAAAGATCATCGCAGAGGTGCCTGGTACATAAGCTGCAAAAAAACCTCGGTTTTCTTGTTCGGCATTTTCATCCTGATCGGCATCCGATTCGGGCGGGGCGACAAAGACCAGAACGTGGTGCACCACCGACTTGTCCGTCGGGCGAATTTCCACCGCCTGAATCCAGGTCTCCTCGCTCAATCTCATGTCAATCGTACGATGCTGGTATGGCATCTTCCCCTGAGCTGGTATCTCGATCGGGGTAGGCACTTTGTAGACCAAATCAGGCGTGCCGATCAGCCAGCCAGTGGTGGCAAATTTACGTGGTAGTGGAGCGTCTGCTGGATCGCCCTCGGGCATTGACTTGGATCCAAGCCAGGCCAACAGATCGCGTTTGTCCTGAGCTGGTATCGAGCAATCATTCGACCAGCCTGGATGATTCACCATCGTGGATTTGGCTGCGAACCAGGGAGGCATCTGGCCTCGCTCCACTTCCTTGCGGATCATGGCCTTGTGGGCCTTCACGTCGTCAAGAGTTTCCAGAGAAAACGGAGCAAGTCCGTCCGTATGATGGCAATTCAGACAGCTCTGCTGGACAATCCGTGAGATCCGGTTGTGATACGTCAAGGCCTCGATCGGGACTGATGCCTGCCCCTGATGATCCAGAACACAGCCGGAAGGGTCGGTCACGGTGGTGGGGTTATCAGGCTGATTAAGCATCGAGTTGCAAGCTGAAACGAGCCAGTCGTGGCGAGGCTTCTCCAAGGCTGTGCCGACGCCGAACTGGTCGTCCACAGCTCCGCGATACCGCACGGTTCCCGCTTTGTCGATGAGAAACACTTCGGTGGTGGATCGAGCCCCGAAAGCCTTTGCGATCGACTCATCCCGGTCGTGAATGTAAGGCTGATCGGTTGGAAAACGGGCGACGAATGTTTTGATGGACTCAGCCGAATCGGTTGGCGTAGGGTTCACCAGAACGAGTTTAAGCCCCTTTTGGGTCAGTACTTTTTCAAGGTTGGCAAGTGTTGGCCCATATTGACGCGAGACCGGGCATGTGGTGCTGGTGAATGCCACGACCAAGCCCTGCCCACTGCGAGCTAGCGAGCGAAGGTCGAGACTTTTTTCGTCGACTGTTTTCACCGTCAATGGAGGGATCAGCCAACCGACTGAATCGTTTTTTTCAAGAGTCTCAGGAGTGACCTGGCCAGCTTTCGCCAAAAGGCTCCACCCAGCACAATTTGCCAACAGCAAACTGAGCAAGAGTCTGCCGGATATTTTGAATGATCTTTTGAAAGTCATGGCCCTAACCTCTCGATTGATTCACCTTGATCTGAGGTGAAGCCACTACCCACCCAAACCCTTGGACACCATATGCCTCTAATATATCAAACACCAGAAGCGCGAAGTTGTTTCTTAAATGCCCCGATTTCTCAAAAATTAATCGCGAGAGCGCTCGACTTTATGGCCCATTTTGCTCCGAACGGCTGAAATCGCCATTCGGAACATTGAAAGTGGCAGGTCATCGCCCAAGGCTCAATCGACTTCAAGCACGACCTTGCCAGTCAGGCTTCGTGAACCGCCCAACGTGGCATCTTCGAGAAACTGATGGGCTGCAGCCGCTTGAGTCAACGGAAACGACTTGCCAATAATGGCCCTGAGCTGCCTGGTCGAAGCCCATCGGATGATATCATCAGCAGCCTGTCGCTGAAGTTCAGCTGAAAAGTTGAACATGGCGAAGCCCAGAATCGACAGGTTTCGCGTATAGAACGAACCAAGACTCGGGAACGTCGGGACCGCTGTCCGGCCTGCCATCACGATGAACCGTCCATTGAGTGCCAGTAGTGGCAAGGCGTTGACAAAGTCTGGCTCTCTCTGTGTTTCAAACCAGAGATTTAATCCTTCAGGGGCAAATGCTTTCAATCCTCCCAGAACGTCATCCGAGTTGTAGTTCATGACAAGATCAGCCCCAAGCTCTTTGCAAAGGGCCATTTTTTCAGGACTCCCAGCCGTTGTCGCGACCCTGGCACCAGCGGCCTTGGCAAGCTGGATCACCATCGTTCCCACACCACCTGAACCGCCAGAAACATAAACCGATTCGCCGGCCTGCAATTGGCCTCGATTAAATAATCCCAGGTGGGCAGTGATGCCTGTCAGGGCCAGTGCGGCCATTTGCGGATCAGAAATTCCTGCCGGGCTGAGATATAGCCAGTCTTCATGCACCACAGCGTTTTCGCAAGCTGTGCCCTGGCGACCTTTTAAGCCCTGATTCGACCCCCAGACTCGATCGCCCACTTTCAGGCGAGTCACCCCAGGCCCAACTTCCATCACCACGCCGGAGAGATCGCTCCCCGGAATCTGAGGAGTGTTAAGAGGCATGGCCACAGTGCCGGACCGAATATAGAGGTCAATAGGATTCAGGGCCGAGGCTCTGACCCGAACACGCACCTCACCAGCCTGAAGTGGTTGGTCAGGCAGATCACCGTATTGAATGACGGACGCAGGACCGGTCGTGTGATAATAGGCTGCTTGCATGGGATTCACCGGGTCTTTTTCAATGTGTTCGTGGAATGAGTCCGTCGCGAGATGTTTTGTTCAGGAGCTTTGCAGGATACCAACTTTGACGATATCGCCTTCCACCAGAACAGGATATCTTGAGACCGAAGATTTAATCCCGTCCAGGCCACAGCCACTTTCCAGGCTGAATCGCCATCCGTGCCAGGTGCAGGTGACGATCTTTTGATCGACCAGACCATCGCACAGTGGAACACCCTTGTGTGGGCAAGCGTCGTCGATGGCAAAATATTCGCCGTCGGTCCGAAAGATGGCGATGATGCGATCGCCGATCTCGACAGGCAC
>CAMCFM010000084.1 GCA_945874095.1 Candidatus Kuenenia stuttgartensis | reverse complement strand
AACCTGCCAGAGGTGATGTAAGGTCCGTCCATATATCCGATTCGAACTGCAAGAGATCATGCTCATGAGAACCACGATGACAGACTTGTTCCAAGTATTCACCCAAGCAACACGCGTCCACTGCAGGCGCATTCTGGGGATTTCTATCGTGTGCTTGAGCGGAGGGTTCTCGCAAGGGGTTCTCGCTCAAATTCCATCGCCCATGAAGATCGAGCTCCAACCGCTTCCAGCCGACATGAAGCCCTATACGGAAACCATTCCAGGAACAAGTCTTAAGATCGAAATGGTGCCTGTTCCAGGCGGAACGTATTGGATCGGTTCACCTGAGACTGAAGCCGATCGGAACAAGGATGAAGGCCCTCAGCGAGCGATCAAAATTGAACCTTTCTGGATGTCCAAGCACGAAATCATCTGGGACATCTACGACACTTACTCTTTCAGCCTGGATATCAAGCGGAAGAAAAACGAGGGAGTGGATCTCGCCAAACAGTCCGATTCTGTGAAAGCAGCAGACGCCGTGACGCGTCCCACCCCGCCCTATGCGGATATGACTTTTGGAATGGGCCACGACAATCAGCCTGCCATCTGCATGACGCACCACTCGGCCATGGAGTGTTCCCGATGGCTTTCCACGCTTCTGGGCAAGTCGTATCGGCTCCCGACTGAAGGCGAGTGGGAATGGGCGGCCCGTGGTGGACAAACGACCGCTTTTTCGTTTGGCGATGACCCCTCAAAAATCGGCGACTATGCCTGGTATGTCGAGAACACGGAAAAGCCTCAGCAGGTCGGCAAGAAGAAGCCTAACCCGTTTGGCCTTCATGATATGCATGGAAATGTCGCGGAATGGGTGCTGGATCATTACTCTGCGGATGCTTATTCCAAGCTGCCTGCAGATAAAGCCAGTGCCAATCCTGTGCTGATTCCGGACCTCAAAGAGTATTCCTATGTGGCTCGCGGTGGGTCGTGGGATGACGATGCGAAGGATCTCCGATCAGCGGTTCGCCGAGGTTCTGACAAAGAGTGGTCGGTTCAGGATCCACAACGGCCCCAGTCGATCTGGTGGCATACCGACGCAACATTCGTCGGGTTCCGAATCATGCGAGCCTACAAGCCCACGCCTGGTCTGGACGATTTCAAATCGCCGATCGTGAAGCAAAAAGGCACGAAATAAGCCCCATCAAAGATGGGCTGCGATTCGAAAAAGGCCTGGGAGAAATCTCCGGGCCTTTTTTATGGCTCATACCGGATTCCAAGGTGATGGTATGGTATGTGATCTGGTTTTAGGGCCAAAGGCCCGACCCATACCAGCCTTGGGCAACGCCCAAGGTACGCGTAAGCCAATAAGAAGTAAACAATTACCATCCCCCCATCGCTCGGTCCCAGGGCCAAAAGGTCCTGGGGCCGAGCGGTGGGGGGGGGAATCAGGTAGGGCTTCTTCTTTTTCGTCCTCAAGACCAAGGCCGCTGGCCTTGGCTGGTATGGGCCGCACCGTTGGTGCTTAAAGCCAAGACAAAAGCATTTTTAAGGACCAACCCGAAATCCGGCATGAGCCAAATGAGTTTCATAAGACGATGATTCACAAAACATCGCCGATTCGTGATAAACAGATATAATATTGTCATGTCGCACTGAATCCATTCGTATCCAAAAGGAAATTCCATGAGCCAATCGATCTATGAAATTGCTGTCAAAACCATCGACGGCAAAGAGACCACCCTGGCAGATTATCAAGGCAAGGTTCTCTTGATCGTGAATGTGGCCAGCAAGTGCGGCTTTACTTCTCAATACAAAGGGCTTGAAGCGCTTTACCAGAAATACAAAGCCGAGGGACTGGAGATTTTAGGGTTCCCCTGCAACCAGTTCGGCGGCCAGGAACCGGGCACTGAAACGGAAATCCAGTCGTTTTGCTCGTTGAATTATGGCGTTACATTTCCGATGTTTGCCAAGATTGATGTCAATGGAACCCACGAGCATCCGTTGTACGCTTACTTGAAGTCGAAGAAAACGGGCCTGCTCGGATTTGACGCCATCAAGTGGAATTTCTCGAAGTTTCTGGTCGACCGTCAGGGCGAAGTCGTAGAGCGTTACGCACCATCGACATCGCCTGACAGCATCTCTACAGACGTCGAAACATATCTCGCCAAATAATCATGAAACTCGGCAGAGACCTGACCAGCCCCTGGTGGATTTACGCCAAGGCGGTCGGGTTTATCATGATTGGCCTGACGGCCTCTGCATTAATCCTGTTGCAAATGCCCAGATGGGATGTGGCCATTTATTTGTCCATTTCGATCTGGGCCTTTGCCAGAGCCTATTATTTTGCATTCTATGTGGTGGAACATTACATTGACCCAAATTATCGTTACGCCGGTTTGATATCGTTCTTGAAACATATTTGGAAAACTCGCCAAAAATAAAAACAAAAAAAGATCCTGACCACTCTCCACTGACGCTGATATGATGAGCATGATCGAGCACCAAGCCCGACCTGAATTCTCAATCACTGGCCTAATTCTGAGGAGAATACCCGCATGAATCTGATCAATTCCAAGACATTTGAACGAGTGGATGAAAATCGCCGACAGATGCTGCGGCTGATGGCCATGGGTGCCGTTTTCGCGAGCCGGCCAGGTGCTTATGCAGACGAACTTGTGAAAACTCCAGCACAGACAGAAGGTCCGTTTTTCCCCAACAAACTGCCGCTCGACACTGACAACGACCTGCTGATCATCAACAGTTCGACAAGCCCATCCTCTGGAGAAGTGGCATGGGTCTCCGGGCGAATTCTCGATCCCACTGGTCAACCCCTGCGAAACGCTCTGGTAGAAATCTGGCAGGCCGATGCCAACGGAGCCTATCTCCATACAGGCAGTGACAATGGCGATAAACGCGATCGAAATTTCCAAGGCTATGGCCGATTCCTGACAGGCTCCACCGGCGAATACGGATTCAGGACGATCAAGCCTGTCTCCTATCCAGGCCGGTCGCCGCACATTCACTATAAGATCAGCCAGGGCGGCAAAAATCTCCTGACAACCCAGTGTTATGTCAAAGGCCACCCGGGCAATGCTCGCGACATGGTTCTGAAGGGCATCAAAGACAAAAAGCAGCTGGAAAGTGTGATGGTTGAGTTCAAGCCTTTGGAAGGTTCAAAAATTGGTGAATTGATGGGTCGGTTTGATGTGGTTCTGGGATATACGCCAAAGGATGCGTGACAGAACCGTCATTCTTGGCCCAATCGCCACACTTTTCGATCTGACAGTCGAAAAACATCTCTTTTCGGCAAAGCCGGGTCTGTTATACTGACCTACAGCGACGAACCGCCGCGTGCCCAATCTCTCCTCAAAATTCGCCTCCTCCAAAATGACGGCGAACCTTCACGGGCACAACCTACACGACCTCTATAAAAATGACCAGGAGCTTCCAGAAATGACGGATCCTCAAGCCTCGCGCCGAGATTTTCTGCGTACCACGGCCACTGTAGCCGGCGCACTTTCCGCAACGGCCATCCCGGCCGTCCATGCTGCTGGCAGCGACACCATCAAGGTTGGCCTTGTAGGCTGCGGCGGACGCGGCACCGGTGCTGCTGAAAACTGCGTTGAGAGCAGCAAAGGCGTAAAAATCCACGCCATGGCCGACCTGTTTCCTGATCACCTCGACACCTGCCGCAAGCGGCTCAAGGGTGCTCTGGGCGATAAGTACGACGTCTCCGACGATCACGCCTTCAGCGGTTTTGACGCTTACAAAAAGGTGATCGACTCCGACGTGGATCTGGTCATTCTGGCCACCCCACCCGGCTTCCGGCCGATGATGATCGAATACGTCATCGAAAAAGGCAAACACCTTTTCACCGAAAAGCCCGTGGGCGTTGACGGTCCCGGCATTCGCAAGGTTCTGGCCGCTTACGAAAAAGCCAAAGAAAAGAATCTGGCCGTTGTGGCAGGAACACAGCGTCGCCACCAGGCTCCTTACATCGAAAGCATGAGCCGAATCCATGCCGGTGAGATTGGTGATCTGGTCGGCGGCCGCTGCTACTGGAACCAGGGGTCGCTCTGGCACAAGGACAAGCTGGCGGATTGGTCAGAGATGGAATGGCAAGTCCGTAACTGGCTCTATTTCACATGGCTTTCCGGCGATCATATCGTCGAACAGCACGTGCACAATCTGGACGTCATGAACTGGGCCTTCCAGGCTCACCCGACCCGCGCTGTGGCTCTGGGTGGTCGTCAACAGCGGACCGACGCCGTTTATGGCCAAATCTTCGATCACTTCGCGACCGACCTGGAATATCCAAACGGCATTCACGTGCTTTCCATGGCTCGCCAGATCCCTGGCTGCGAAAATAACGTGAGTGAAGCACTGGTTGGATCCAAGGGCACCTGGAGCTCCAACGGTTATCGCTTCACGGGCGAATCCAAAACCCGGATCCGCGAGATGGGCAAAAACCCATACGTGCAAGAGCACACCGACCTGATCGACTCGATCCGCGCCGGCAAGCCTCTGAACGAACTCAAAACCGTAGCTGAAAGCACACTCACAGCCATCATGTGCCGTATGTCAGCCTACACAGGCAAGGCTGTGACCTGGGAACAGGCCCTCAATTCCAAAGAGGACACCATGGCCAAGAATCTTGGCTTTGGGCCAAATCCCGTTCCAAAGGTCGCCATTCCAGGCGTCACCGACCTGATCTGACCCAAAACAAATCAAGGGGGTGCGGGTGTTGCCTGAGTCCCATCAGCACTCGCCCTCCCCCCTTGTTTTTTGTGTCATACCATCCAAAAGCCGGCTCAACCTGTTGTTGTCGAGTCGGCTTTTTTCTATTTTTAGAAATCCATTTAAAGGAAGTCACACCATGACTCAGGAACCACTCAAAATGCTTAATCGTCGTCAGATATTGGCTGCCTTTGCCGCATCTCCATTCCTTGCAGAACTTTCTGGACGTTCCGCAAATGGGGCTACCCAGAAAGCTCCAAAAGTCATTCTCATTGCCGGCAAGCCCAGCCACGGGCCCGGCGACCACGAATTCAATGCCGGTATCACACTGCTTGGAAAATGCCTCACCGAAAGCGGGCTTGTCGAGCCTGTGATCGTGCGTGGAGGCTGGCCAAACGATGAAACCATTTTTGACGACGCCAAAGCCGTCATTTTCTTCATGGACGGTGGTGGAAATCATCCCATGATTCAAAGCGACCGTCTGGTTCGTGTCATGAAACCCCTGCTGGACAAAGGCGTTGGCCTCGGATGTCTGCACTATGCCGTGGAAGTCCCAAACGGAAATGCCGCAGAACGCTTTTTGGAATGGATTGGCGGCTATTACGAATCCGGATTTTCAACCAACCCGCACTGGGTGGCCGAAATCAAGGAACTGCCAGACCACCAGATCACCCAAGGCGTAAAGCCGTTTGCAGTGAAAGACGAGTGGTATTTCAACATCCATTTCAGTCCTGAGCTGAAAAGCTTCACGCCAATTCTTACTGCCACGCCCAGCAACGAAGCCCGTCAGGGCAAGACCAGCTATCCACCAGGCCCTCATCCACACATCGTCGCAGCCAATGGCAGGCCTGAAGTGATTTCATGGGCCATCGAAAGGCCTGATGGAGGTCGAGGGTTTGGCTTTACCGGCGGTCACGACCACGAGAACTGGTCAAATGACAACTTCCGAAAGCTGATCCTGAACGCCATTCTCTGGCTCGCCAAGGTGAATGTGCCTGTTGGTGGAGTCCCTTCATCGCCTGGCAAAGAGGATCTGACCACCGGCCTTGATCTTAAGAAATAAACTATCCAGTGCCCACTCTAGAAGAGGGTGGGCTTCACCCCACCCTACTTTGCAACTGCTTTCTATCAAATGGTTTAAAGCATTATTACGAAACGGGTTTGTCTCGATAAGTGATGATTCACCCCACCCTACTTTGACCCGCTTGAATGGGCACTGGCTAATTTTAATGCAATATAAACAGAACGGACGCCAATCGGTTTCACCCGATAGCGTCCGTTCTGTACGACTTGCCCGGGATCAACCGGGACTTACCAACAGTGATTTAAGATCGCTCAGTACCGCTTAAAAAGCACCTGAGATATCTTATGGTATGCGACAATTTCACTGATTTTCAAGGCTTCAGCGCAAAATCGACAGGTTTTTTCCCTTTCGTGAAGCCATTGAACGAATATTTCGTCGGCTTGTACTCACCCACAATCGCCACATCAGCCTTCTCAGGAATCTTGTTTTCAAGCCCTGAAGCCCAATATGAGGCGTTCACAATCAGGCGCCGGAGAGCTTCGTTGGAGAAGTCCTGACTGGCACCCATGGTTGTGGTGAAAATCTTTGAACTCTTGCCAGAAGCGGTCTTATACGTCTTTGTCCAGGCCACTGGCATCATCGGATTGTTCTTTGGGCCTTCCAGAGCTTTGTCCTCAGGATTCATACCCACAGCCACTTCGCCCAGAATCAGGGGCTTGCTGTCTCCAGGCAACGGGATCGTCACACCATAAACATCGGTCGGCACGAAAATCTCGCCGGACTTGATACCCTTCAAAAGCGCATTCGATTCCTGACCTGGTGCAAAGATGCCCCGAGTGGCTTGAACACCGTGGTGGCCGTGGTGGCTGATCCACGTTTCGCCCAGGACCTGGCGGCCAAAACCACCGTCCCACTCTTTTTTGTCGTTCCAGGAATACTTCGAGTGCTTCCCCCCAGCCTTGATATTAAAGGCGTGGGTCGATGTCCGAAGGGCGATGATCGGTCGTCCACTTTCGACATAATCCACCACATGCTGCATCTGGTCGTCCGGCAGGTTCCGGAACCGCAGGCACATGATCACCAGATCCGCATCCTTCAAAGATTCCAGGCCAGGGATGTTGTTGTTCACGCTTGGGTCAATCGTCCCATTTTTCGGATCGACTGGAAACAGCACCGTACAGTCAAATCCGTGGCGTTCTGATAAAATCCTGCCCATTTGAGGCATCGACTCTTCGGATCGATATTCGTCGTCTCCACTGATCAAAACCACTTTCTTGCCCTTGCCAGGCCCTTCTCCACCAGGATACTTGACCCATAATTCCTGAGCGGACAAAGTCCCGCCAATCATCAGGCAAAAGGCCATGCCAAGCATCTGGCCAAGTGCACGTCGGTGAATCATCATTTTTTCAATCCTTCAAAGGAGAGGGCTGCTACAGAAGTGTCATGGCTCGTTGCAAGCCATTTCACCCCACTTTTCATGAGGTATATACTCTCTTTAATCACAATTGTGGCCCTATGACAAGTCCCAACCCAATCATTTTCGACTTTTTCTCGATTTTTTTCTCATCCACCTCTCGAAAATCAGCCGGTTCCGGTACCCTTATGAAGATCACATCCTCAACCATCCACCGCTGTTAAATCAGCCTATTATCGCCCTTAACTCTATGCAAAACAACACATTCAACCCGATTCTCGATACCGACAGCTACAAAGCCTCGCACTTCCTCCAATATCCACCTGGCACCACCAGCCTCTTCGCTTACCTTGAAAGCCGCGGCGGACGCTTCCCGCAAACCCTTTTCTTCGGCCTCCAGGCTATCCTCAAATCTCAGTTGCTTCAGCCCATCACCAGCGAGAATATCTCCGAAGCCGCCGAACTCTTCGCCCAACACGGCCTCCCGTTCGCCAAAGCCGGCTTTGAACGCATCGTGAATCTCCACCAGGGTCACTGGCCCGTCAAAATCAGGGCTGTTCCAGAAGGCACTCTGGTGCCCACCCACAACGTCCTGATGACTGTCGAATCCACCGACCCTGCCCTGCCCTGGATTGTCACCTATCTGGAAACCTTGATCCTCCGTGTCTGGTACCCAGTCACCGTGGCCACTTTATCGTTGAATGCCCGAAGTCTGATCGAAACAGCTTTAATACAATCTGCCGACGACCCTGCATCCGAAATCCCATTCAAACTCCACGACTTCGGCGCCAGAGGAGTCTCAAGCCGAGAATCAGCCATGCTCGGCGGTATGGCTCACCTCGTGAACTTTCAGGGGACCGATACAGTCGCCGCACTTGTCGCTGCCCGAAATTATTATGGATGCCCCATGGCAGGCTACTCCATTCCCGCCGCCGAACATTCGACCATGACAAGCTGGGGCCGCAGCCGCGAGACCGAGGCCTATCAATCCATGCTCAATCATTTCGCCAAACCAGGCTCAATCATCGCCGTGGTCAGCGACAGTTATGATATTGACAACGCCATTGCCCATATCTGGGGCCAGCAGCTGAAACCAAAAGTCATCGAATCAGGCGCCACTATCGTGGTTCGTGTCGACTCCGGCGACCCTGTCGAGCAAGTGCTTGGCGCTCTGAATAAATTAGACCACGCCTTTGGTCACCATCTCAATTCCAAAGGATTTAAATTGCTGAACCACGTCCGGGTGATTCAGGGCGATGGTATCGATCTGGACACCATTCAAGAGATTTTGGATACCGTCCTGAAGGCTGGTTATTCAGCGTCGAATGTCGTGTTTGGAATGGGCGGAGCACTACTGCAGAAAGTGAATCGGGATACCCAGAAATTCGCCTATAAAGTCTGCGAAGCAACCATTGATGGCAAACGCATTTCGATTCGCAAAGAACCTGTCAGCGATAAGGGCAAATGGTCGAAAGCCGGTCGCCAGGATCTGATCCGAAATACAAACGGAGAATTCCAGACCATCACCGTTCCAGATGCACTCGACCAAAGCCCTGAGAGTGTTTTACAAACAGTTTATGTGGATGGAAAATTACAAAACGAAGCCACATTTGACGAAATTCGCAAACGCGCGAGTTGCCATTCCTGATAAACCATCAAAAAAAAACGGGGCGGTCTGCTATGATCGCCCCGATTGACTTTTTGAATTATCAGCTCACCCAGCCCATGACTTTCAGCCATTCCCCACATCGGGCTGGCCACTGGTTGGTCGGCAGCCCTTCGTCCATCATCCCATAGCCATGCCCACCCTTGGTGTAAACATGCAGCTCAGCCGGTGTCCCAAACTTCTTCAGGGCCAGATAGTAGTAAACGCTTGATTCTGAAGAGAGTGCGTCATTATGCGCATGCACCAGAAACGCCGCTGGAGTATCTTTTGTGACCTTAACCTCTTCAACCAGAGCACCTTTCTCTGCCAGATACGCTGGATAAATCAACATCGAGGCATTGGGCCTGGCTGAGAGCTTGTCCGTAGAATCCACTGCCGGATACATCGCCCGGTCGTAAGCTGTCGAAGCCATGGCCCCCAGGTGACCACCTGCTGAAAAACCGAGAACACCGATCTTATCCGGATTGATCTTCCACTTGGCCGCATTCTGACGGACCAATCGAATCGCTCTCTGAGCATCCTGCAAAGCCGGCTCATACATCGGCTTGCCCTTACGTCGCGGAACGCGGTATCGCAGCACAAACGCCGTAATCCCAAGCCCGTTCAGCCAGTCGGCCACCATCGTGCCTTCATGCTCATCAGCCAGAATGTTATAAGCTCCACCCGGAAAAATAATCACAGCCGCATCGGTCCGCTTATCGCCCTTTGGCTCATGCACGGTCATCCGTGGCTTCGTCACATTTTTTCGCCGCTTCACCTGCTTCTGGTTCGGCAGAGGCTCCATCAGCCCCTCTTCACCCACCTCTCCAGCCTTCTCGCCCGGAGCCTCGCCAGGCCAAAGTGTGATCACTTCCCCCTCAGCGGCTTCTGCCTGATTTTCTGCGACATTTACAGCAACTATACTCAAGCCAATGGTTTGAACGAGGTCGCGACGAGTGATCATTGTTTTCTGATTCCTTTTTTTTTCGGGAGAGGCTTTTCAAGACCTTTAATCACGGTCCGGAAAGATTTCTGAATCCTAACCGACTTCTACCGAGCCCTCAAGAACTTGCCTTACGGAAATCTCTGGACGCTGATTCATTCCTGAGATCATACTAGGGATCAACCACCAGCCGATCGACTTGCCATGTCTCTATTGATCTGCCCAATATCTTGATCCCCAGGAACGTGTCGCAAATGAACCTCGAAGCCGCCCCTCTGCCAACCGCACTGCTCGATCCCATAACCGATGCGGCGGACAACGCCCCAAATCCCAAAACCAGTCGATTGATGGCCCTCGATGCACTCCGCGGATTTGACATGTTCTGGATTCTCGGCGGCGATGCACTGGCCCGTGCCCTCGACCGAATGGACAAAAACCCTGTTACTGAAACCATCTCCACTCAACTTTCTCACGTCGAATGGGCCGGGTTTCATTTCTACGATATGATCTTCCCCCTGTTCGTCTTCATGGCAGGCGTCTCTACCGTCTATTCGCTCTCCAAAGCCTATGAAACCGGTGGTCGCGGCAAAGCCTTCCAGCGCGTGATCATCCGCACGATCCTATTATTCCTCTGTGGTATTTTTTATTCAGGCGGAATGAGTAACCTCTGGCCGAATATCCGAGTTCTGGGCGTTCTTCAGCGCATCGCAATCGGTTACGGTGGAGCAGCCACCATCTTCCTGCTTGTCGGACCAAAACGGCCTAAAACACTGATCGGAATCACCCTCGGTATCCTGATCGGATACTGGGCCCTACTCACTTTTGTACCAATCCCTGACGTTCGCCTCACCAAAGAATCGCTCGAACCATTGATTGCAAAGGCCGGCAGTAGCGAGCCTTCCGCAATTCTGGCCCAAGTCACCACCACAACTTCCGGCAAATTCGAAAAAGGCTATAACCTTGTCAATTACATCGACTGGCGACTCCTCCCAGGTCGTAAATATGACACCTATTTCGATCCCGAAGGAATTCTCAGCATGATTCCGGCCATCGGATCCGCCATGCTCGGAATTCTTGCAGGCCTCCTGCTGCGTGAAGGGCAAATGAAACCCGTCTTCAAAGCCCTGATCTTAATCGCTCTAGGCCTCGCCCTGGCCGCCATCGGCTTCCAATGGAACGAAACTTTTCCAATCATCAAGAAAATCTGGACCAGCTCATTCGTCCTCGTCGCCGGCGGCTTCAGCATGGCCCTCCTAGGCCTGTTTTACCTGATCATTGAAGTCATCGGTTTCAAATCATGGGCCTGGCCGTTCGTCTGGATCGGTTCAAATGCAATCACGCTCTACCTCACCTCAAACCTCCTCGGATTCGGCAAACTCGCGGAACGGTTTGTGGGTGGAGATGTCAAAGCCTGGGTTGACTTGAATGTCGCCACCGGAGCTGGCTCGCTCCTGCTCGTCATCGTCGGACTCTCATTCGTCTTCCTCTACGCAAGATTCCTCTACAAACACAAGATTTTCCTGCGATTCTGATAAACACCTGCCTCAATTCAAGAAGGCTCATTCAGGATTTTGGGATGGTCCTTAAAATGCATTTGTATTGGCTTTAAGCACCAACGGTGCGGCCCATACCAGCCAAGGCCAGCGGCCTTGGTCTTGAGGACGAAAAAGAAGAAGACCTACCTGATTCCCCCCACAGCTCGGCCCCAGGACCTTTTGGTCCTGGGGCCGAGCTGTGGGGGGATGGTAATTGTTTAATTCTTATTGGCTTACGAGTACCTTGGGCGTTGCCCAAGGCTGGTATGGGTCGGGCCTTTGGCCCTAAAACCAGATCACATTCAATACCATCACCCTGGAATCCGGTATGAGCCTTCAAAAAAAACGGACAACGGATTTTACTCAATCTGCTGCCCGTTTTTTTTACTTTTCTGAATGAGTATGAAATTTCAAAATTTTTTGAAGGGATAAGTCTTCCATAACCATGTGGACTTCTTTATCATAAAACAGATCTCCCCCACCTGTAAGAATATCTGGCCAGCCTGACATGACTAAATCACATTCCCCAATGTCGTATCTCAGACTTCGATTTGCAATCTTTGCAATCGTCGCAAGCGGTATTCAAACCGTTTCCA
>CAMCFM010000083.1 GCA_945874095.1 Candidatus Kuenenia stuttgartensis | reverse complement strand
ACATATCGCAGATCAATCAGGCCTTCAGGGGCTGCCTGAACGATGTGTTCAAAAATCGGACACTGGCTTGCACAATCGCCGCACCAGGTGCCTGAGAGACAAAAAACCTTCATGTGACGCTTGAAACTGCTCAAAACGGTTTTCTGATGGTCGGTCAGAGTGATGGCGTCCAAGTTCGACCTCCATCTCTGATGATGCAGTTCTGAGCCATATTTCTTCAGAAAGTCAGCGTATTTCAGGCCGGTTTCAAAGTGTATACGCCAATCAATCATCGTACTTTTTCGATCCTGTTTTTGGAGATTTTTTTGAAGGGCAGGGGATCAGTCGATCACCCAATCATCTGATGGCTTCTGGAGTTGCAGACGATCACCCGGTCGCGAATGAGAGACGCTTGCCATGGAGGCTGACAGCCACTGGAAGAATTCGCGGTATCGGGCTCCACGCATGGTCAGAGGTGCCCTTGGGAAAACTTTGGCCATCCGTTCCTTGTCAAATGTATCCGTTCCAAAGCAAAAAGCCACAAGACTTTTCGTCGCCTCAGATTCATGAAGCCTTCGGGCCGCCTGTCGCATGTCGTCGGTAGGAGCCCCGTCCGTCAGTAAGATCAGCCAGGGCCGATAGTAAGAGACTCCGCCGAGTCGATAATTCCGCTTCCGGTTGTCGATCAGATCGAGGGCCCGCTCCACAGCCTGACCCAAAGGCGTATCTCCACCTGCCATTAGAATGGGAGGTACGAAGTGACCGACGGTAGCGAAGTCGTGTGCCACACGCACATCACCGCCGCATGAAACCACAGCCAGTTCAAGCCTTTTGGCGGCCAGAGAATCGCCAGTCACTTCTTTGACGAACTGTTTAAGGGCTTGATTCAGTTGGTCGATCGGCAGGCCGGCCATCGATCCGGAGGTATCTACGACCAGTACGCAAGGGCAGCGTGGCTCAGGGTTATCAGCAAATTCAACGGCGGCGAAAAGGTCTTCAGGCGATGCCTGAGCCACAGGATCAAACACCACCTGTCCGAGATGAGTCTTGGAAGGCTGAAATCCGACTCGATCTGAGGATGGTGAGAAATCAACATCAATCGCATCGTCGTCATCCGGCGTTATCGGATCTGGCCCGGTCTTCATGGGTGCGGTCGCCTGAGAATATCTGGATACGAAGCGGGTCTAAAACTGTAAGTTAATCTGCCTAAGTGTATGCTCTTTAGACACCTGAAGTCAAGCATATGTGGGTTCGACAGAGTAGGGCAGACGGTTTTTATTGGTTCGGAAGCCGTTTGCCACGGATCAACACGGATGGACGCGGATGGGCCAAAGATTTTGGGGTTTTAGGGTTGAGATTGCCAGGAATTCGCGAGTAGAAGACGGGTGGCCGTCTCCCTGTTTGTGTGCTTCACAAAATCTTCATCGCTCTTATATTGAATCCTTGACTCATTTCAGGACAGAATCGGATATCCTCAGGGAGAACTCGTTCAGATTCGATTCTCAAAGGCCTTGTCTCATACCCATTTTCTCATCTGGAAACTCTCGAAATGGCTGATTCACGTCGCTCCAAGTCACGATCCCTGCTGCTCACTCTCGGCTCAGGATTGATCTCCTGCGCTTCATTCCTCTCAATCATCGCTCAGGATTCGCCAAAATCAGCCACATCGAACGACTCTGTCAACGCCCTTCAAACCGATGCCATCACCACAAAAAAAGCCAAAAAGGCTCGCACCTGGCACTTCGGATCCCAAGGCTCTGGCGATGTTTACAGCAATCACGGGACACACTCCAATCGACTGATCCCAGTCTACACCTTCGGCTCCAGGATCCAGCTTGGAGACGTCTCAGGCCCCAACAGCCTCTACCGCGACTCTGCCAGGGTCAAGGCCCTTTACGGCTACGATGCCCCCAACACGACCAACCCCAAGGCGGAATATTTCGACCAGACTGACCTCTATAAAGTGCAGAAAGATGCCATTGCCCGTGGCGTTAAGCACATGTTCATCGTCTGGTTTGATGGGATGGACTGGAACACCACTCAGGCGGCCGCTGTGGCCAAATCAGGCTCGATCTATACATCCGGGAAAGGCTCTGGCCTGATCTTCCAGGATTACCAGGCCCCTGTGAACAACAGAAGCACTGCCCAGTATGGCTTTTACGTCACCAGCCCAAGCCACGATGATGCTTCGAATGTGAATGTCGACAAGCAGACTTTCGAGTTCGCCCCCGACGTCGTTCGTGGCGGATACGACCCCCTGATCGCTGGCGAAACTCCCTGGGACAACGGCCCTTTGGCTGCCCAACTACCCGGATATCTCAAGGGCGGTGGGAGCCCTGAAGAGAAGGCCAATATCGCCAAAGCGGGGCGGGCGATTCATGCCTTTACCGATTCCAGCACCTCGGCGGCGTCGATTTTCAATGGGATCAAGTCGTATAATAACAGCCTGAATATTGGCCCTGACGGGAAGGCTGTCACCACCTTGTGGCACGACCTCCAAAAGCAGGGCTGGAAGCTGGGAACGGCCACAAGCGTACCATTCGATCATGCTTCACCAGCCGCGACTTACACCCGAAACGTTTACCGCGACGACTACCAGGACATTGCCCGCGAAATGCTCGGGATCAAGTCCGTCATCGCTCACAACGAACAGGGCGAACACCTGCCCGGCCTGGACGTGGTTCTGGGCTCTGGAGTGACCAAATCCGAGACCCGCTTTCAGCACGTCAAAGATCAAGGCGTGAATGCAGGCGATGGAACCCGCTATCTGGCCAACGCCGACAAGCACTCTGTGGATGTCAAAAACGGCGGCAATTATGTCGTAGTGGAACGGACCCAAAATCAGTCTGGCAAAACGATTCTGGCAAATGCTGCCGAACAGGCTGCCAAAACCGGCAAGCGTTTGTTTGGCGTTTTTGGAACGCAATACGGCAACCTGCCTTATCGCACCACGAACTCTGATTACACGCCTGCTCCGGGCATGCGTGGCCCTCAGAAATATACCGATGCCGACCTCAAAGAGAACCCGACCCTGGCCGACATGACTCGTGCCTCGCTCAAGGTTCTGACCGCTGAGAAGGGCAAGCCGTTCGCTCTTTTTGTGGAAGCCGGCGATGTCGATTTCGCGCTCCACGACAATAATCTGGACAGCGCCATCGGCGCCGTCTATTCTGGCGAAGAGGCCATTCAGGTCATCATCGACTGGGTGGAGAAGAATTCCAACTGGAACGATTCCGCCATGATCGTCACCGCCGACCACGGCCACTATTTGGTCATCGACGACCTCCCCGCTCTGGCTGGCCATGCGGCCGGTAAGGTGGACGCTCGCGAAAATCCTGCCAAGCCCTGATACAACCTCTCTCTAAACGGCGGTCAATTTCTTCATATGTGCGGAATCGCCGGAATTGTTGGCCCTGATGCCTGTTCGGAACGCTCGCAAGCGGCTTTGGCTGCGATGACGCTCGCCATCGCGCCTCGCGGGCCCGACGAACAGGCCTTCTGGCACGACCCTTCCGGCAACGCCGCTTTCGGGTTCAGGCGACTGGCCATTCTGGATATCTCCGGCGGCCATCAACCCGCCTCAAATGAAGATCAAACCGTTCATCTGGTCTTTAACGGAGAGATTTATAATTTCCCCGAATTGCACCACCGCCTTCAGGCCCAAGGCCACTGCCTGACCGGTCGTGGCGACACCGCCTGCCTGCCCCATCTTTACGAAGAAGATGCCACGGGCATGTTCGCCCGCCTGCGCGGGATGTTCGCCATCGCCGTTTGGGATTCATCGAAAAAACGGCTCGTTCTGGGCCGCGACCGGTTCGGCCAGAAGCCTTTGGTCTATCGCAAAACCGCCTCTGGACAATTGCATTTCGCCAGTGAATTGAAAGCGCTCAGAGCCTCTGACCCCGATTGGCACCCGCAGATCAGCCCAATTGCACTCGACCAATATCTTACATTTGGTTATGTGCCAGCTCCATTGACCATCTATCAAGACGTTTATAAATTACCGCCCGGTCATTATGCCACCTATCAAAACAATTGCATGAAGGTGGAACCTTATTGGTCAATGAACTGGTCTGAAACCGAAGATTCCGCTCAGATTCCACTCGCAAAAGCCGTCGATCAATTCAGAGGCATTTTAAATGAAGCCGTGACTGAGCAGAACGTGGCTGATGTGCCAGTGGGCGTGTTTCTATCAGGCGGAATCGACTCGTCAATCATTGCCGGGCTATCGGCCAGAGTTTCCAAGGAACCACTTCGCAGTTTTTCAGTTGCATTTGACGATACCCGATTCGATGAATCGCCACAGGCTGAAGCGTTTGCCCAATCTCTGGGAGCAAATCACACCACAATCCGAGTCGATTTCAATGCCTGGGAAACACTTCAGCAACTCTCATCTGCCTACGACGAACCCCTGGCCGACAATTCCGCGTTACCCACATGGCTGCTGGCCCGCGAGACATCCAGACATGTGAAAGTGGTGCTTTCCGGCGACGGCGGCGATGAATTAGCCCTTGGATACGACCGTTATCGTGCGATTGCATTAGCCGACAGGATTCGCAAAAATCTTCCAGATAAAGTCCTTCAATTCATGAGCGGACCGCTCGCCAACCGAATACCAAGTTCCAGTCGCGCTAAAACGCGTGGCCGACGGATCAAGAGTTTTTTACAATCGCTCAGGCTCACCCGATTGCAACTTGTCTCCAAATGGCTTGTTTCATGGGACGAAGCGGCTCGAATCGAGCTTTATAAGCCGGAAGCTCTCGATCAACTCGTCTCCGCTTCGGAATTATCCGCAACAAGCCCCGACCCTATCGAATTGATCTACTCAGGCATCAGCTCGGCCAGGACCCGGCCATTGGTCAGACAGTCTCAAAGCTTCGACACAGGCCCGGCGGGCTATCTCGCCGGCGATTTGATGTTCAAAGTGGATATTGCCACCATGGCGCATTCTCTTGAATGCCGATCGCCTTTCCTGGATCATCGATTGTTTGAAATTCTCGGAAAATATCCTGAATCCTATCTGATCGATCGCAATTCCGGTAAAGCCAAGCGTATCTTTGCACTGGCGTGTCAGGATATCGTTCCAAAACAGGTTTTTAACCGACCAAAAATGGGATTTTCGGCGCCGGTGGACCGCTGGCTGAAAGGCCCTTTGGCAGAACCTCTGGAACAGACCCTATTAGGTTCTGAGGCTCGTATCGTGCAATATTTCAATCCATTGACGATTCGCCGAACCATCCAAGAGCATCGCGATGGTCTGGCGGATCATGCTTACAAGCTCTGGTCACTACTGGTCCTGGAATTATGGATGCGTTCGAATTTGCCATGAATTTCTGCACAGTCGAATCATATTCTGGCCGGTCACAATGATTGAAAATGCATGAGCGTTCCATCCATCCGCCAACTCTTTTTTGAAACCGGCCAAAGCCTGCAAATTCAGGCCAATCCTCTGGCGCGTGGAGGTGAAGGCACCATCCATAGTATTTCCGGTTCTGAGGAATATCTCGTCAAGATTTATTCCACAGAGCCTGACGAAAGCCGGATTGCCAAACTCAGGGCCATGATCGCCACCGAAAGTGCTGCCCTGATTGAAGCCTCTGCCTGGCCACTGGGCCTGATTTATAGCGATACACAGCGGATAAACCCACCGATTGGTTTTATGATGCCAGCCGTGGTCGATCACCGTGAATTGCACCAGCTTTTCTCACCCGTCGAGCGCAAATCGCATTTCCCCGGCGCCAACTGGAGAATGCTGGCCCTGACTGCTTCCAACCTTGCCCGGGTGGTCCATGCCGTGCATCAGGCGGGCGCAGTGATCGGCGATTTAAATCAAAACAACGTTCTTGTTTCCTCAAGGGCTACCGTGCGTTTGATCGACTGCGACTCGTTCCAGTTCCGCCGATCCGACGGCAATTACTGGAGCACCGATGTCGGCAAGGAAGAATATCTACCACCGGAATTGCAATCAGCCAATTTGAGAGACCTGGTCAGATCTCCCAACGACGATAATTTCGCACTCGCCATCCTGATATTTCAACTCATGTTCATGGGCCGCCACCCGTTCTCAGGCCGGCACAACCGGGCCACAGATTTCCCGATCGGTAACGCCATTATTGAAGGCGCTTATTTTTACGGACGATCCGCTGCCCAGAGAGGCTTCTCGCCTCCACCTTTTGTCATCACACCCGCAGTGCTTCCCACGGATATTTCCCATGCCTTTGAATCCGCATTTTTATCGCCCTCGCGACCATCTGCTCTGGAATGGTCAAACCTCCTGCTTTCATTTGCCAATTCCATGGCCACTTGTACTGAATCACCGCGTCATATGTTCTATGCGCAGGCTGGTCAGTGCCCTTGGTGCTTATTGAAATCATCCATAAGGGTCGATTATTTCCCCGAGCCTATCGCTCAGAACATGTCTCAAACGGCGACTTTGGATTTATTAAAAATTGAAGTTCCGCTCGAAGACCTTTGTGAATCGATTACATCCGTTGCTCCATTTCAATTCAAATACAAGCGTCCCATATTACCTAAAAAACAATTCAGGCCTGTCAACCTTCCTCCAGATGGTATGGATCGTCCTTTACCATTAAATCTAGATGCAGAGCCATTGGAGCCAGCCGGTGGTATCGATCATCCAATGGTTGTCCTGATTCAGGCATTTCTCGTTCCCATTGTGTTGATAGCCATGGGATCGTTGATGTTCAAGCCTGTTTTAAGTGTGATTCTGATGTCGATCAGCTTTGGCCTGTTCGCATTATGCAAAGGTCTTCAGGCGTTTTTATTGCATCAATCACACACATCCTGGCTTGTGGAATGCGATCAGATCAGGGCGAAAAATCATGACCTACAATCAGATTGGCAGGCTCTCAATCAGCTTTGGCTCACGGAACATGAAAGCCGGTTGCAATTGCGTGACAATCTCCTGGCGAGGCTCGTCGATCGCGAATTGCAGTGGACCAACTGGCTTGATCATATTCGTAATTCCGATTCGGAGCTTCGACTCGAAGCCAAGAAATTACAGAACTTAATCACTCAGAAACTGCAATCTTACGAGAAAGAATTAAATGATCATACCCGTGCCCGTCAAATTCAGGCTGTGGAACAGTGGATGGAAGGGCATTTGATACGCGACGCCAATATCGCCCAGATTGGACGATCACGCGTGGCCATGCTCGCCAGTTTCGGTATTGAAACCGCCGCCGATGTGGTTCGACTCTTCCAGAGCCAGTCCTATGCCATTCCAGGCTTTGGCCAGCGACTCATGAATAACCTTTGGTACTGGGCTGCCGATATTCAAACTCAGTACAAGCCTGACGCGTCAGTTGCACTGCCCATGGAACTGGGCCTTAAAATCAAGTCGAAATATGAGCAGGAAATTCAAACCATGGCCCATCGCCTGCAAATGATCGGCGAAGATCTGGGAGGTTTTATGCCATTAGTGGAATCCAAGAAACCGAAAGTCATGGGTGTATTAACGCAACTGACTTTGGAATATCTTCAGGCAGAAGCGGATGTGAAAGTGATGAGCCTGGATTAAATTCCGATGCAGCCTGAATATTTCAGGACATGCACCGGAATTCTTATTCAATTTAGAGACTTAAGCGCCGACTTTGCGGAGGTAATCCACCCGGCCTGGAACGACCCATTCGGCGACCACAATATTCCCCTGGTTATCAAAACAGGCGTCGTGTGGGTGAACAAATCGACCGGCCTTCCAGCGATTCGGTTCGCGACGAACCTTCATGCCGTCCAGCACCTCTTTGGTCCATTCAGGGCTGTATCCAAGCTGGGAAATCACGTTGTTCTGCTTGTCAAACAACGTAATCCGGGCATGAAGATCAGCCACCATCAGAATATCTCCACGAGTTTCCATGTGGGCTGGAAAGCTGACATTTTTGGTGTCCATACTCACCGGAGTGCCGTCAAGTTTCGTATATTGCAACCGGTTATTGGCACGGTCGGCAATCACGACCATCGGCTCGCGACCTGGCCGATTATCAATCCAGATTCCGTGAGGCGTTTTATATTGACCAGCCTCAGAACCTGTTCCTCCAAAGGTTTGCATCCATTTTCCATCCTGAGTGTAATGATGAATATAATTCGATCCATATCCATCGGCCACATAAAAACCGCCGTCTGGATGGAATGCAATATTCGTAGGAGAATAGCGGGCATTTGGCTTGTCATAAACATGCGGTTCAGGTGGTTTATCCTTGCGCCAGACCTCTTCGCCCTTGAGGTCGGTCTTCTGAATCATATTAATCGGGAACATATAGGCCAGATAAAGATATTCTTTGCCGTTTTCTTCGCGAATATCGATCCCGTGGCCGCCCCCGTGGAACTCTTTGCCAAACGATCGTACAAACTTGCCTTTTTGATCAAATACAACGATCGTATCCTGACCATCCGCAGGTTTGGCAGCCTTATCACTGCCGGCCCGGTGCGTGATATAGACGAGGCCCTCTTTATCTACGGCACATCCATGCGTTTCATACCACTTGATATGGGCCGGCGTTTCGCCCCAACCATGATGGCATTCGTAAGTGTATTCACCGCTGCCGACAATCGCAGGCTTTGTACCTGATTTATCCTGTGCATGCACGGCAAACGGGCTGGCAGCAATCGCGGCGGAAGCGGCAGCGGTTTGAGTCAGAAAACTGCGACGCGTAGTGAGCGTATTGGGCTGATTCATCATGATCGTCTGTTTTTCCATGTTTTTTAGTATGTTGTCGCCCAAGGCAATGGGCAAAGTGTGGAAGTGGGACTCTTTTTTTATTATGACACCAAATGGTTTTCAATGAAAGTGAGTTTTCGTTGATTTATCTGATTAAGGAACAGGCCGAGAATAACTTCCGGTTTTTAAAACCAATTAACCGGGGCTAGCGCCAAGACCGGCTAGATAAGAGGCGATAGCCATCGGTTTCTTGGTTTGAATCTAGCCGCCGGGCGCTAGCCCCCGGTTCGCAGAAGATTAATAACCGGGATGTATGAGTCTAGCCGCCGGGCGCTAGCCCTCGCTGTATATCACATCTTTTGGGTAAATTTCTGGGATTAAATTATAAAATCTTGATCATAGAGGCTTTAAGCACCAACGGTGCGGTTCATACCAGCCTAGGCCAACGGCCTAGGACGTGCGGACGAACAAAGAAGAATCCCTCCTGTCTCCGCTCGCGGACCAACGGTCCGCGAGCGGAGAAGGGAGGAATGATAAAGCTTTATTTTGTAGCCGTCCTTGGGCGTTGCCCAAGGCTGGTATGGGACGGGCCTTCAGCCCTCAAACCAAATCCATTGATCTTTCGATACATTCGGGTTTTATGACTTATTCGTAATAACGAGGGCGCTAGCCCCCGGTTCGCAGAAGATAATTAACCGGAGGCTAGCGCCAAGACCGGCTAGGTAAACCCAACCCAATTAAACCGGGGCTAGCGCCAAGACCGGCTAGATAACAGCCAAGTTCTGCTTGGCGAAGATTAACCTAAAAACCGGAAGTTATTTTCGGCCTGATCCTTAGTACATTCACACTGGCTGGAGTGGCAAAATCCCACCTGGCCTGGGGAACTTTCCCACAGTATGAACAAGATGAGAGATGATCGCGGTTCAAGGTTTAAAACCCGGTCCATGTAGAATCAGAAATCACTGATTCTACATCAACTTACGACTATAATCGTAAAATTACTCGTAGGCCCTGCGTGCTGCGCCTGAACTGACCAGTTCACCGCCGTTCAGAGAGCCACAGCCTGGCAAAGGCAGGTTCTTGGATTTTAGGTCCTGATCGAGGTCAATCTGGTAAAGCTCCTGGCCGGCTGGAGTTGGGTAATCTCCCGTGACACATGCCTGACACAAACGCTCAGGTGGCAATCCCACGGATCTGGCCAAAGCTTCGACTGGCAAATATCTGAGCGAGTCCGCTCCCAGATCAGCCGCCATTTGAGCTTGAACCTCGACTGTCAGTCGGCCCTCGTTTTCATCGAGGAATTTTGGCGCGTAAAGCTCGGCCCGCTGAGACATATCAATTCCATAATAACAGGGTGCGATAATCGGAGGACAGGCGATCCTCAAATGGATTTCCCTGGCTCCACCACGGTTCCGAATCTCATGAACCAGGGCTCGCATTGTGGTGGACCTTACGATCGAATCCTCCACCAGCAGAACCCTCTTCCCAGAAAGGACTTCGGGAAGGGGAGTATACTTCAGGCGCGCTTTCGAGGCCCGATCCGCATTGCCTTCAATAAATGTCCGGCCCAAGTATCGGTTACGCATCAATCCTTCCACAGACGGGACGCCCAGGGAGTAAGCCATGGCATCGGCTGCGGCCTTGGCCGTATCAGGGACAGGAACGACGATGGTATCGGAATCAAGCGTGACATCTTCGAGTCTGGCCAGTTCTTTCCCAAGCATCGCCCGACTGAGATATACGGAACGATCGTCGAGCGTACTGGCTACGTTCGCAAAATAGATCCACTCAAAAAAGCAGTGGGCGTGTCGCGGGCTCTCAGCAAATCGCTCGTAGCGAATTCCCTTGGGCGAAATGATCGCCATTTGGCCCGGCTCCAGCGAACGGATCCTGTGGAAACCAAGGTTCGCCAGTGGGACACTCTCGCTTGCTGCTGCAAACAAAGGCCCTTCCTCGGCAAAACAAAGGGGGCGGATTCCGAGCGGATCACGAGCCACGATCATCTCGCCAGCCGCCGTCATCAGGACAATATTATAAGCCCCGTCAAACTTCTGGGCCAGGTTCCGAAAGACTCGAACCCAGTCGATCGGCGCCTCGGCCGACTGTAGCTCATGACTGATCGAGTGGAGAATGATTTCCGTGTCTAGATCACGCTTTAGGTGATAGTCGCCACTGGCGAGCATGTCACGTTTGAGCTGGGCGTAGTTGGTCAACTGACCATTGAATGCGAATGAAAACCACTTGAATTTGCGGCCATGATCGCGTTCGAACGGTTGTGCTGCATCACGGTCGTCGGTACCACAGGTGGCGTAACGCACATGGCCAATCGCAGCAGGGCCGCCCAAATGGCTCATCAGGGCTTCGAATTCGGGCTTCGCGTTCATGCGAAACGCTTCGGCCACGGTACCAAGGTCTTTGTGGGTCGCAAGGATCGATGAACGCACTGGGCTGTAGCTTGTCATCCCAGCCGCAAGCTGACCCCGGTTCTGCATGTCAAGCAGCATCCTTGGGACCATTCGCGCCACTTGATCCGGGTGCGTCAAGCCATTTGGCAACCTTACGGAAGTGGTGTCCGATGGTCTTAGATAGACTGCCGCGATACCGCATTCGTGATGTAATTCAGCCATGATCGTCGGATGACTCCATGCCAGGTGAACTGGATCCAGTAAGAGAGACCGGACCATTTCCGGGCAACATGGCTTCGCTCGGGTCTCCGACACGGGCGATACCGATATTCCATCGGCCAGATCGTGAAGATCGCTTCATACGATTTTCACGAAAGGCGAGTGACCGAATTATAGAGCCTTGATGGACAATTCAGCAATCCATCAAGCCTGAAATAGACGCTTGTTGTTGCTTTAGATAACCATGATCTGACTCATGTCATGAATCAAAAACCAGTTAGAGATAAATCAACTGCGTTAAGTCATTCAAGTGGGTCAGGAATTTGCGGCCTGGATTAAAAGGCCGTTCGTATTTTCCTGGTGTGCCAGCCGCTGAAATGTTTCTTGAGCGACCAGAGCCTGCTTTGACGGAGCATGATTGGACAGAAATTCTGTGATCCGCCGCTTGTACTCTTCAGGTTCGATCTGTTGCGACCGATTATGTTTCGCCTTTGGAACAACCCACATTGTCTTGGGCTGACTGGCGATCTGGAACAGTCGGTCCGCAACATCGGTCGTGATATAATTGTCAGCCTGACCATGAATGGCGAGCCAGGGACGAGGCGATATTCTTCCGACAAG
>CAMCFM010000082.1 GCA_945874095.1 Candidatus Kuenenia stuttgartensis | reverse complement strand
GTGGGTGTGCCACCTTATGTCACTTTTTCAGAACTCCGGGCTGGCCGTTCCGGTGGGGCTGGATACCTCGGGCCAGCATACAACCCGTTTCCAGTAGAAGCGGGAGGAGGCCGATTGCGAGTCCGCGGTGTGAGTCTCCCAAAAGAGCTGACAGTGCCTGAGCTGGATCGTCGGGATAAGCTCCGCAATATTTTCGACGAGCAGTTTCATGCCATGGATCAAGGTGTGGAAGTGGCCAAGGGGCTCGACAAATTCCATATTCAGGCGCTGGATATTCTTCGTAACGATCGTACTCAGAAGGCGTTTCAATTGACGGACGAGTCGGAAGCCATGCGTGCAGCGTATGGGCCAACTCCGTTTGGACAATCAGCGCTGGCTGCCCGGCGATTAGTTGAGGCAGGCGTTCGATTTGTGACCGTCTCGCTGGGTGGCTGGGACACGCACCGTGACAATTTCAAGAGCCTTGGATCAAGGCTTTTACCACAGGTTGACCAGATCCTCTCTACATTGATCAAAGACCTTGACCAGCGAGGACTTCTGGACGAAACCATCGTATACTGTGCCGGCGAATTTGCACGTACGCCAAAGGTGAATAAAACCGCAGGACGCGACCACTGGGCCCGATCGATGGCGGTGGTTGTGGCTGGAGGTGGATTCAAACGTGGATATGCCCACGGCACAACTCAAGCCGACGGCATGGCGCCTTCCACGGACCCGATCTCGCCTGACGACCTTTCAGCCACCATTTTCGAACAGCTTGGAATCGACCCTCACAAAGAGCTTCAAACGAACAACGGTCGCCCCATGCAGCTTGTGCGGGATGGCAAGCCCGTGGAAGAGCTCGTGGGATAAAGCACGGCTGACTATCTGTAAACTTAATTGTTGCCAGTGTTTAATAGCATTGGCAACAATTTTTTATGGCCTTCGCACAATCCGCTTCAAGACTTCCAGACCACGCTCCAAGGTGCGATCATCCACGGCGTAGCTGATCCTAAAGTGCGTGTCCTTCTGGCTGAAGACGTTGCCGGGGATAATCAAAAGCTGGTTGCGGATCGCCTCAGCGACAAATTCCGTCGCCGTTCCCCAAGGGGCTTTCGGGAACGCGTAAAATGCACCCTCAGGCGTCACAAGCTCATAGCCAGACTCGTTTAAGGATTCTACAACCCGGTCTCGCTTCAGCTTATAAGCCGCTACACGATCGGTCATGTCCGTCTCAAGCGCTTTCACAGCCGCATGTTGCACCATGCTGGGGGCACAGATGAAGCTGAACTGCTGGAGTTTGTTCATTTCCTGGATCAACTGAGTTGGCCCGTGGGCAAACCCCAGCCTCCATCCAGTCATTCCATGAGTCTTTGAAAATCCGTCACAGACCAGCACATTTTCGTCGAAAGAGGCTGGGCTGACAAAGTCGCCGTCGTAGCTGAAGGCGGCATAGACTTCGTCGCTGATGATCAGGATTTGATGCTTCTGACAGAGGTCGACCAGATCTTTCATGGTCTTTTCAGTCAGCACCACGCCGGTCGGATTCGACGGCGAATTCACGATCACCGCTTTGGTTTTAGGGGTAATGGCAGCCTCAACCCGCGCGATGTCGATCTGGAAGTCAGGGTAAGTGTCCACAATCACACTTACGCCACTCACCCAGGTCACAAGGTGTCTGTACATCACGAAATACGGGTCGAAGATCAGAACTTCATCGCCTGGATTGACCACAACCGACAAGGCCAGAGTTAATCCTCCGGCTGTACCGGAGGTGACCATGACTTGCCTGTCCGAGTGGCCAAAGGCTTGGTCCACCTGAGTTTGCAAAGCGTTGCGAAGCTCGGGCAGACCCTGAGTGACTGTGTACTGGGCATGATCGTCGATAATGGCTTGAATGGCCGCCTGTTTGACCGGTTCAGCCACAGGGAAGTCGGGCAGGCCGATGGAAAGATTGATGGGGTCGGTCATTTGCTTGGCCATTTCAAAGGCCTTGCGAATCCCCGACGCATCAATCCGACTCATCCTGTCGGCGATCCAATGTGAATGCACTTGGTATACCCCTGAAGTATTTTAGGGAGTAAATTCATCATGCTCCTGAAGAGCAAATCTGTAAGGCTTGACTCAGACTTCTGTTGCCACAGCTTTTACGGCAAATGTACGACTTTCCAGAACCGCCAGACCTGTGAACAGGGCAGCGGACCAGATCAGGTCGCCTGCGAGCATGTTGCGTGCGAACGGCAGAGCGGCGGCATAGCACTTCATCAGGCCAGCGAAATTATCACCATACCAGGCACCTGAGTACCAGACGGCAAAGTTGGTCACAACAAAGAAGAGTGCTGAGCTGAGAACAGCGCAACCAGCAATCATCAGAGGGCTTCGGCGATTCTTGAGAACCGTCATGCCGAGCATTCCAGGCACGATCATGCAGGCGTAAACAGCCAGCATCACGATCGGTGAATAGGTGCCGATCATGAGGTCGGTGATGGCCAGAATGATGAGCGGAATGGCGATCGCGAATCGGCCACCGATAGCGGCGCCTGCAATCAGACCTAAAGCGGCCATGGGGGTGGCGTTAGGCGCGTGCGGGATGATTCGGCCCAAAATACCGGCGAAAGCAATAAAGCCGATCACCATGGGCAGATTGCCCAGCTTTTCATTGGAAGTGCCTAAACGCATGATGTCGGAAAACCTCTGTGAATGGAGATGCCTGAGTGCGATTCCTGAGCGAATATTGATGAAGTTGCTGATGTTCTGCATGGAACACGAATCAGCCGTTCGGTCAGTCTGCTCAGATAGATAGTGTATCCTAAAATTCTTTGACCTGCTTGTGAAGCCAGAACCTTGAAAGTTCTGGGATGGAACAACCTTTACAAGCCGTAAAGAATGGTTGGGATCGACGAGATTATTTTGGGACATATTTCCCAAAATGCCAGAGCACCTTGTCTCCAGCGTTCAATTCCTTCAGGCCAAAACTTTCATCGCCAAGCTGGTCGTTGACCCGATAGAACCAGTTTTTTGAAGTACGGCCGCCGCCTTCGTTCGCCGATTCGTCAATCGAGATCAGAAACGCCGATTCGCCTGAACCCTTGTGCGAGAATCGTAAAGGCCGTGAAGGACGAGCCTTCGCAAGAGTCATGGCATTCAGAATCGTCATCTCTGGCTTGTGCTCGACGATGTAGGTGTAGGTGAGACCATCGCCAAAATCGACGATCAATGTCACAGACGGAGCTTTTGGCGAATCTGCCTGAGCCTGAACTTGCGAAGCAGACGGTGTCAGACAAAAAACTGCCAGAAGGCTTTGGAGTATTCGAGTGGACAGGCTGCGACGATTCATGGTTTTTCAGAAGTTCCGTCAAGTCAGGATTCGTTTGAGCAATGAATAGATTATTGTAAGCAGATCGTCATCCAAACCGGTAGAAAAATCGGAACTCATGGCATTATTCATTCAAAGCGACTAATATGTGCGTATGGACGGCTTGCTTTTGTGAACTTGGGGCCGACACAAAGTGACTAAGAATTTGAACGTCGAATCCATGGATGCTGGATTGGAAGGTCACGACACCGTCAACGAACCGCTTTTTGGTTACACCGATGCCGCGGTGATCGAATCCATATGCTCAAATGCTCGCCTTCTGCCTGAACGGATTCTTCGCAGGATCGCTCGCGAACGCCTGAAAATGATCGATCAAGGGCGATTGATCCTTCATGATGATATCGCAGTGGTCGCCGACACGGATCTTATAGGACTGATCGACGACAGCGAATTGAGCCTTGATCCTCACAAGGAAAGGCCTCACTTTTGGATCCTGATCCGCAATCTCTCGGACCGCGAACAAGGTGTCTGGGACACAGCTCGCCGCCGCCGTGAACTATGGCGACGCCTGTTTCACGGAATGGTCGATGAATGGCTCCTAAAACGACGCCTGGCAGGACAATGGAGACGATCCCTGATCCGATCATGGACAGAGGCCATGGGGGAATTGACCCTCAAAGAGATTCGGACAGTGCTCTACAACGACGCCAGAATCGCGTCCGAAACCTCTGATGCGCAAATGCTTGCGGAATTTGCGGCAGCATATCTAGACCTCAAATGGTTTGAGCCTGAGGCCTTGCCACTGGTCTTTCCGGGCCTTGGGCAGATGTCTCCCGAAGCATTCTCGTGGATGACTTCCGAAGTGCCTGCCGCAAAGTTATACGAGGCTTCAAAACTCCCTGGCGTCTCCCTGGCAAGTCCGTGGGCTGGGCTGGACTGGATTACGGAGCAGTGGAGGCCAACGAGTGGCGAGACCTCTACGCCCGAGATGACAAAGGCAAAGGCTGCGAAGTCGAAAGCGTCCGATTCACCACTTCTGGAAATTTCCGACGAAGCCATTGCCGAGATCGACGCCGATTCAGAACGCACCATCGCAGCCCTGATCTGGCATCGTTTGAAGATTCAGCTTTTTGGTGGCCCGGAAGCCTCTGAATCCCGCATGCGCAATGCTTTGGCGATTGGCCTGAAAGCGAATAAGAGCGGGAATTTTGTGGGTGCTTCGCGGTGGCTGACCAAGGCCAAAAAATATGCGGCTCGGAGCGATAAAACATTTTCTGAAAATCTCAATCCAGCCGGAGCGATTACCGTTTTAGCAGATCGGCTGGCGAAGTGCCTGCACGAACCCGATCAGGCCGAGCTTTGGCAATTGATTCTGACCAAGGTTTTCGAGAGCGATCCAGGCGAGTTCTGGTCCACCGATGCCCGGGTTCTATACGACCTTCAGCAAGTGGTTTATGACTCGGAACGCCCAATTTATGTCGTCGATTGGGCCACATATTTACTCTCGTTTGGCCGCCGGCCCGCCCGCCGCCAGTTGCCCAACGTACGTTACGTCCTTATGCTCAGGCACTTGCGCACAGCACTTGGCCGATTGCCGGAGCTGAATGTGGAAGAATCCGTCAAGCGGGTTCTGCGAAGGCTTCTGGAACGAGCCATCCACCACACAGAATGCGAATTCCGGGACCACGTCAGGCCGATTCTTGAAGAAACCTTGCAGGATTCAGGCTTTAAGCCCTCGAACATGCCTGAACGAGTGGCGGTGAAAAGTGTTGTGGATCAACTGATTGACCAGGTGGTCGAGCATGGTTATTTCGGTCTAGGGCACTTGCGCGACACACTTTCACGCAATGCCTTGAAGATGCCCGACCTGTCCAACATCAGAGAATGGTGGTCTGGAGACCGCCTGCTCAAAGCCAATCAACTGCTCGGCGAGCGGCTTGACGGAATCTACAGGCCTGGCGAAATCTATCTAAGAGTACTCCAAAGAACGAGTTCCGCAGTCTTCGCACGCCCCCTCGGCCGACTGCTCACCTGGTATCTGATCCTGCCGTTCTTAGGCGCGTTCATGCTGATGGGCGGGCTTTATTTTATCCCTGAAGAGCTCAATCTCTGGGTCCTGGAACGTGTTGGCCTGCATATTCACGTGCCCCATCATTTGAACCCGATCGACAACCCTCGCAACGTTTTCCTGATCGGTCTGTTCATGCTGGGCATGATCCATCACGAAGGCTTTCGAAGGTGGGTCTATAACGGGCTTCGGCGGACAGGGCTTTATCTGCGCGGAGTGCTGTGGGACTGGCCCCGACGCGTTCTGGCAGCCCCCATCATCAAGCTCATATTTGGCAGTCAATGGATCGGGCTCGCCTGGAAATGGGTTCTAAAACCACTCCTGTTTACAGCTGTCATCTGGTGGCAGATTCCGAACAAGGATCTGAACAGGAACGGCCAGACCATCAGTGGCCTGTTCGCCATTTATCTTGTCAGCGTGGTGGCCGTGAATTCAAAGTTTGGAAGGGATCTGCAGGAACACCTTGGCGAATGGCTGTCGTGGTGCTGGCGCAGGTTCGGCGTGGCCATGATTGTCAGTCTCTACAGGATGCTTGCCGACATCTTCGAAACCATGAGCGAGTCCGTCAACCGGGCCCTCTATGCGATCGACGAATTCGTCCGGTTCCGCCGCCGTTCCGGACATCTGATTGAATACGCCAGTGGTTTGGTTGGCCTCGTCTGGGGCTTCGTCCTGTATATCATCAGGTTCGTTTTCAACCTCCTGATCGAGCCTCAAATCAATCCCATCAAACACTTTCCGATCGTTACCGTTTCTCACAAATTCCTTCTGCCCATGATCCCCATGGCCGCAGCTGCCATCCAGCCCCTGCTCGGCGACGACAAAAAGTTCGCCCTCTCAGTGGCCACTTTGATCATGGCCGTGATCCCGGGAGCAATCGGGTTCATTGTCTGGGAATTGAAAGAAAACTGGAACCTTTACGAGGCCAACCGGCCATCCACCATCGGCCCAAGACCGATCGGACATCATGGCGAAACTCTCCTGCGACTGCTTCACCCCGGGTTTCATAGCGGCACCGTTCCGAAACTTCTGCACCGGATGAGACGCTCTCGTGAGAAGGCTTTACGCACCGGCCGAATGAGATCGATTGTTTCTTTGACCCAGAAATTCCACCACCTTCAGGAAGGGCTCCGGAACTTTGTGGATCGTGAGTGGATTCGCCTCATCAACGGCTCCTCTCTCTATCGCGAAACGCCCCTGACACTTGGCCCATTGTGGGTCACGAACCACAGCGTTTCATTCGACGTTTTCCGACACGGAAGCGATCAACCTCTGGTCATCCGGCTGAAGTCGGAAGAATCGTGGATTGTGGCCGAGATTATCCAGATGGGCTGGGCCAAGGATCTCGAAAACGACCAGTCGCAGAATCTTCGTGTGAGTCTGGCCGGCTTTTTCGCCCAATGTGGCGTGGATATCACTGAGGCTCAGATTGAATTCGCCGGCCTGCACCGTCCACTGGCCCGAGTCATGGTGGATGAAGACGGGCTCGTCGTTTTTCCCGACCCGCTCTATCAGCCGGGCCAGCGTTTGATTTACGACCTGTCGCAGTCGGGTGAAATCGAGCCCCGGACCAAGCCACTATCCGACCCATTGGCCATTCTCGACGGCTTTCTCCCAGAATGGCGATCTCAGGACAACTCCGATGATCCATGGCCTGTGCTGGATTGCCGGAATGTCAATTTGAAGAGAACGCCCGTGACATGGTCAGAGTGGATCGCCTATTGGGGTAAAGGCGGACGGCCTGGCCGACTCCCCGAACGAGCCCGTCTGGACTTCCTCCCATCAGAAATCTGACCACAACGGATTTTGGTTGAACGACTTCTGGCTGTATACTTAACTGGGGCACCAGGTTTGAATTTTGGTCGAAGAATCTGCTCGAAAGGCGCGTGACTTGTGGGTCTGTTCGACCGTGGCCGAAAACGTGGGCAATCCAGCACCCTCACTGGCCAGGCGGTGGAAGACCTCGGTTTTGAAGCCTTCTGTCCGGCAGGTCACTCTCTGACTGGAAAACGTCAGGAATCGTTCCAGGCGGTTCGTTGCCCTGAATGCGGCGAGGGGATTTTTATCCTGCCTACATCGTGGCTGCCCGTTCCTCCGATGGCGTCCGTCAACGACCTGATTCCACTCAGTCGAATCCGTCAGGCTGCCGTGCTTGAGCCTGTGGATTCGGACGATCAGGAAGTCGAGGATACCAAACCTGCCGAAGTTGGCAGGACTGTTCCTCCTCAAATTCCACTCAAGGATGCCAGTCGCCCGCCGGAACTCAGGTCTCAGGCCATGCCTGTGGACGACCCTGCCGCCAAATATCAGGTCGGAAACGCCAATAAGCCGGTTCCTCAGGCTGAATTCGAGCGAATGGTCAGCCAGGATGCCGACCGTCAATCAAACGCCCGCAATGCGAGCCGCCCTTCGCCCATTCCCGAAGCCGTTGTCAATAAACAGCTAATTGAAGATGAAATGGAGAGCGACGAGGAATATGATGAAGAACTGGAGGCTCGACCACCGTTTTACAAGCGGATCCGTCGAGGCGTCTGGATCGGCCTTGGAGTATTCCTGATCATCAGCCTGACCGTTTTCATCCAGCTTCGTCAAGCGCATCGCGAAAAATTACCGCAGCTTGCAAATCTTGGTCGAACCGAAGGAATCACCAAGCTCGACGATGGGAAATTTGACGAGGCCAAACAGATCCTGACCGCTGCCGCCTCTGCCTACGATGAGATGAGCGACAAAACAGAAGAAGCGAATATCGTACGACAAGCGGCCCGCGAATCGGCCATTTTTGCTGACCTGGCGAGCCGTCCAATCGAGGACATTTTAGACAGCGTGGCGGCTGGCCCCAATGGCCATTCAGATTTTGTGAACCTCGATCAAGGCCGATCGCTGATCGTTGAATCCCGAGTGACCAAAACGCCTGATCAGGGCGGTGAATACGACATCGATTTTCGAGTCGCAGTTGGACCAGGCCCTGCCCCTGCCCGACCTCTCGGAAGGCTTGACCTGAATGGGCTGAAACTGCTCAACGACCTCAAGCCGAATGTGGGCGATACCATTTTGATCGGCGTGCGATTAAAAGACCTCGAATTGCAGGATGGGATCTGGTGGATCAGGCTCGAAAATGCCAGCGGTGTGATGATTACCCATTGGAAAGCCCTGAATGCAATCGGATGGCCTGTCACAGAACGCTCCAAGTCTGAAAAAAATCCTGCGGAGCCAAGCAACCGATGAATTCGAACATCACCAAACCTCGTTTTCAATTTAAGATACGGATTGCATTGTATTTCTTTGGTGGCTTGATATGCACCCCTTCCGAAGTTTTTAGCCAGACAAACACTGGTAAAACCTTATCGAAAGTCTCATCAGACCAGATCCATAAACCTGAATGGCTCAACAAAGAAATTGAAATTGAAGACAGAATTTCAGAGTTTCTCAAACACGGTACGAAATACAGCGAAATCCGACTTAAAGGAACGCCAATACCCGTCACTTTGCCACCCCAATTAAGGCTTGACAGACCAAGCCCGATGCCTCGGGGCCGATTCACAGGCCGGGTGATCAAGATCGGGAACTTCTATCAATTCATGGTTACAACCATGGAACTTCTGCCCTCTGAACGCGAAGAGCTGGCCCAAAAGGTGGCAGAACTCTCGCCCACGAATGCACAAAAACGCCTGGAACTGGCCTCATGGGCTGAAAGTCTGGCCACTCGTTATAAAGATGCAAGCCTGAAACAAAGCGTGAGTCAGCTCAGGTCAGAGGCTTATCGCATTCTCGGAACGCAGGAAGATCAGCCCGGCACGCCCCCGGGTTCGTCAGCTATTGAAGCGGCCCGTGAGGCGAAAAAAGCCGGATCAGATCCGGTTATCATCCACGGGCTTGCTCATCTCGGGCTAAGAAAAGCGTTCGCAAAACTGGAAGATCAGACTGGCCTTGAAACCCTCTCAAAAGAAGTCGCCGAGCTATTGCCGGACTCGACCCGCCGGCAGCTTGGTGAACTCAAGCCTGATACGATTGAGCAATATCGTAAAGACCCATTAAAAATTTATATTGAAGCGGGTTCCGCCGATCGTCGCTTGCTCGACCGATTGCTAATGGTCGAGACGCTTGAAAAAGGCTTGATGGTGGCTGTGGTGAATCATCCTGATAAAATTGAATTGTTTATGAAAACGGCTCAGAATGCAATTCCGGAAAAGCCTGAACTTGCGAATTCCATTCGTGATCGTGGCCTTTTGAAACTCGTGGAAACTTCTGACAAACTGCGCCGTGATGATTTGATCAAGCTCGTGAATCAGGTACGCGACAAATTCGGTCAGGCGGAACTGGCTCGAAAGCTGGCGAGGAAGTGGCTGGATTCACGGCAAGCCACACAACTTGCAGAGGGCGACACGGAGGGGCGGTTTTCATTGTCTCAAGATTATCTGGCTTTATTGGGCGATAAACGCTCAGCAGCAGCTCTTTTACGAGAATGCCTGACGCTTGACCCTGACATGAAAAAAGCGGCCGATTTGCTTGCAGAACTTGGATGGAAAAAGGACGGTGACCGCTGGATCGATCCTGACGAATCATCCTCACCACCATCGGTTGCATCATCATCTGTTGCAACACCACCAAAGCCTGGCGAAGAATTGCCCCGGCTACCAGGCGGACGCGTTACAGAACCTCCACCAGCTTCGAGCGGCGCCCCGCAAAGCCTGGTCGGGCTGACTCAGGCCCAGATCACATCGAAATTTGGGATGCCCGAACATAAGTCGCGGATGCTGACGCAAGGCCAATTGCACGAGCAATGGTATTTTGACACGCCCGGAGGCCGTCAAGTGGTGCAATTTGTGAAAAAGTCGGTCCGATCAGAACCAACGGTCAAAGCCATTTATCAACTCGCCAAATAATACAATCGGCGATTCCTGATTGTAAATATGACAAATAGAAAAAGCCCTTGATTGTTTAAATCGAAGGGCTTCCTTTTGAATGGCTTTCACCTTATTTCGGGAAAGCGTCTTTCAATGTGGTCAGGTATTCGATGACGTCCCTAATTTCTGACTTCGAAAGCTTTTGGACCAAGTCTCCAGGCATCGCTGAAATGCCTTTGGCACGCTCCTCAATCTCCTTGGTCGGCACCACCACGATTTTCGTATCTGCCAGAATCACCGTCACTTCCTCAGGCGTTTCTTTCCTCAAAACACCTGCCACCACGGTTCCATCCTTTAATGCCAGAACGACCGATTGAAATCCGTCGGCGATTTTGGCATTTGGAGTCACGATCGATTCCAGCAAAGTTCTTCGATCATATTTCTTGCCGATCCCGTTCAGCTCAGGCCCCACATTTCCACCCTTGTCACGCACAATATGGCATCGCATACAGGCTGCCGCTGCATTATTCGCCACCACCAACTGGCCTTGATCTGCACGGCCGCCTTCCAGGCACTCCAGATAGCTCGCCAGTGGATCCGATTCTGACTTTGTCGCCAGATAGGCTTGCAAGTTTCGGGATAAATCGCTCTTCGGATCAGCCTTGGCCCGATCCTCGGCAGCATTCAGCAAGTCGAGTTGCAATTGCGGAGAGACTTCTTTTTTCGCCAGTCTGGTCAGCCATTGGGCCAGAACAGAATCGGCCCCTGCATCTTTCATCTGGCCAAGTGTCGAGAAAGCCGATTGCTTCTCTTGAACCGATGCCGATTGCAACACCTCTTTGATCAACTCCACAGCCCGCTTAGGCTCGAGGCTGGCCAGCATCTGTCGCCCTTCCGACCGAAATGCAGCATCCTTATCATTCACAGCCATTTCCACCACAGCCGCAAGCTGAGTGGCTTCAATCGCTTTCAATGCTTTTAAGGCTTCAGCGCGGGTTGTCCCACTCAGGCTCGCATTGGAAGCCATCTTTTGCAGGGCTTCGGCGGAATCCTTGATTTTCAGAGAGCCGGCCGCCTGGGCCGCCGCCTTTTGAACAGCCTGACTTTTGTCCGCAATCAAGCTCGAAATGCTTCCTGAAATGACTTCTCTGGCCACTTCCGGCTTGCGGGCTTCAACAGGTCGCCAAACTCCGATCACAGCATCGCGAGCTTGCGGCTGATCCCAATTGGCCAGTTCTGTCACAGCTCGGGCCCGAAATTCTTCGGGAGCTTTTTCGCTTAATGCAATCGCCACCAACCGCCTGGCTGAATCAGGCCCACCCACTCGCGTGTTGGCTGCGATCACTCGCTTTAAAAGCGCTGGATCACGCGTCGCCTGATCCAGATTCAATTCCGCAAGTGCAGGCATGGCGGCATTAATCGGCTGATCATTAATGGCCCTGGCTGCTTCCAATGCGATAAACAGGTCTGGATCGTTCAGCAATTTGGCGACACTTGCACCGCCAGTGCGCCTTAATGCAACCACCGCTGCTTTACGCACCGCTGGACTATTGTCGGCCAGCATCTCAGCCAGAACGGTTTCATCATTGATCCGGCTCAAGGCCAGTGAATAGGCATGACGCAGCCATGGGTCTTTGTCATTGGCCTCAGCCACGGCATTGCGTAACGCCATTGCAGCCGATTTAACTCCAATCTG
>CAMCFM010000081.1 GCA_945874095.1 Candidatus Kuenenia stuttgartensis | reverse complement strand
CTTCCGGCTCGGTGAGACGTTTCAGATCCGGATAAAGAAATCGCTCCACCCGGGTCGGGTCGTCTATACCCCTCTGAGCCAGAATCTGGGCCACAACGGGGTCGATCCTGAAATTTTTCGTCAGCCGTTCAATCACCTTGGGATCCGCTAGTCGAAACTTCCAAATCGTTTGAGCGTAAGCCATTTGATGGGCCTGATTCCGTTCTCTGTGATGGATCTGGTTGTGTTTGCGACAGAACTCATTCTTGATGGTTCTGACAAAAATTGAAATAGTGCGACCCGAGAATTCGGCTATTTAAAGTGCTATTTGGGTTTAGTCGACTCTTCCGAAAGATTCAGATCGAATGTCTGAACAGAATCTGTCGTGAAAGTTCGCCGGATGGGTGAAAAAAACTGGTCGAAAGGGAAGAGCGTTTTGTCCCGGGGAACGATCACCCGGATACCATGAAGACCGGGCCCGAGGCCTGTCGCCAGGTAATGGCCTGTGTTGTCGATTGGCCCACTCCGCATCACACCTTTACCGCCATCCACAGGCACCATTTCCACCCAACCGCTGGTCAATGGCTTACCTTCGCGAATCACTTGACCCTGAACTGTAATTTTCGCTAGTGTCTCACCGGATCGTTCTTCAGAACATCCTGTAACCAAAGCTGTTGTCACTAAAACGCCAATCAGTCTAAGGCACGGTTGATCGAGTCTAGCGATCATGATTCAGCCTCTGGCCAGGCCAGAATCGAAGCAACTTTTTGGGCGATAAGCTTAGCCTCTTCGGCTGGATGAGGGTAAGCCCGAATTGTCAGGGTTCCGCTGATGCGACGATCCATCGCCATCGGACCGATACCGTTACCAACAACGATACGACCACCCTTGGAGCAGTGAGCCAAACGACTTCCAGCAAATCCTAAGGCCCAGATTTCGCCACCTTCAATATGGGTGCCGAGCATGGCGCCTGACTTTCCAGCAACAACCAAAGTGCCCGCCTTAAGTCCGTAACCAGCGCCTGCTCCGGAACTTCCATTAACGAGTACGAACAAGCCGGAAGCGTTTAAGCCTCTGGCAAATTCTGTTCCGACATCGCCGTCAATTCGGACCTCGGCTTCCCATGGGCCTGACAGTCCAGCGAGCAGGAGTCGATCGCCTCGGGCACCGGTCAGAAAAATCTGCCTGTACCCTTTGTTCAAAGCCAAACCCACTTGCTGGGTTACAGCGTGAGAGTCGCGCCATTCCGGCAAGTGGAAGTGGATCAAACCAAGATGGTTCAAAGTTTCAGTCAATGAAATTATTGCCCTTGAGCGACTTGAGCTGGTGCAACTTTGGTTTTGATCTCAAAGGCTTTACCACCCTTGTTCAAGGTCCTGTCTTTCGGTTGATACTTGTCGATCAATTTCTGAAGCTCAACAACACGGCCCTGAAGGTCGGCTCGACGCGCCTGAATCAGGTCGCCACGTGCCCTTGAGTAGTTCGCGGCTGTATTCACCACGTCTTTAATCTTGGCAAAAAGCTCATTGATAGCAGCTCTGGCGGCGGGATCAGCCTGACCGACTTCAGCCTGCCTCAGAATTCCCGAATCGACCAACCCTTGAATCCCCAGGAATGCAGGGCTGACTTTGTCGGCCATGATGGCCACAAGTTGCTGCGTACGAGAGGAATCGGATGGTGTCATGGTCGTAACCAGAGTTGCAGATTGGGCCACCGCTTCTGATAAAGCGACTGTCACGAGAAGGTAATTATAGGGTCGAAACTGACTCGGGACGTCTAAAAGGCCCAAGCTCCGGGCTGCTTCAAACCGAACCTCTGGGCGTTCTGCGGAATCCGACAGAAAGCTCATCAGAGTTTCTGCGGGAACCACTTTACGTTCGAAAACCAGTTCGCTCACGATACGTAGATTTCCGATCAATTTCGAAGCCTGTGCTTTCAAAAACCAGGGAGCTGTTTTCTCTTCTCGAAGCATGTTTAAAACAGCAATCGTCAGTTGGGTTCGCTGTGTAAATCCGAGCGGCCTCTTGCCACCTTGGATCGCGTTATTAATCCCTTCAAGGGCAATCATCTTGACTTGCCAAGGTTGTGTATCGTCGCCAATAACACTTACCAAAACAGGGTTTACATCTAGCGATCCGGTCGATGCCAGAGCCTGGACCGCTTGAACCCGCGTCACAAGGTGGGCTTTGAGTTGAGGCTGGAAAACGCGAATCAAAGAAGCGGTGTAGACCGACATAAATGGTGTATTACCAACAGCATTGGAATCGCGAGAAGCTTTGATCAAAGCCTTCGTTGCGGACTCAATCGGCCTGACCAGAGTGTTGACCGTGCCCTCACCAGAAATCAGCGTTTCAATCGATTTCTTATTGGTCAGTTCCGCAGCCTTGGCCTCAACAAACTGAGCGATCAAGGGTGGTTTGATCTCGCCTTTACCAGCCGCAATGGCCAAAACTTCTTTCTCCCTGGAGGGTGTGAAACCTTTGGGGAGTGGCAATTCCTTAATTAGATCTGCACTCAGGGCATCGTCAACCCGTGGATCGCGAAAGCTTTCCGCCAAATCAAGCGGTGCAGCGGCAGGTGCTGCCGGTTTCGGTTCGCTGGCTGCTGCATTCGCAGATTTCGGGGCCGCCTTGGTGTCCACTTTCGCGGCAGGCGCCTTCGGTTGAGTGGCATTTTTCGTGTCTGGCGATTGTGCAAAAACTGCAACGGAAGCCATCGAGGCGACCATAAACGCCAAGCCTGTCAATCTCAACCACTTTGGGTCAGGCATCCAAGGCCCCCTTCTGACGTAATCCGAACGCAACTCTAGTTCTTCAAATTTCGCGACACTCGCGGCCGAGCACGGCTCATATTCTCTCAATCTTACCTATCCCACGCTAGGTGAAATGTCAAGAAATTGACCAGAAATCCTCTGACTTTTAGGTCCATCACCTTCTCAACCCACTTGCACCTTGCGTGGATCAGTGTCACCCAGAATCGCACTAACTGCTTGCTGGTTAAAGCCTTTGTAGCCTTCTTTGCGCTGAAGGATCTCCAAATGGCTTCCGATCGCACCCTGAGTCGCAAATTTCTGAGCCTCGTCGGATGTGATCCAACCCGCCTCCAGAGCAATCTCGATACGCTTCGGATTCACCGGCCAGACCTCACCCTTGGTAAATGCCTGACGCAGGAACGGGAAATCACTAAACGGCTTCATAGTCTCAATATGCGACTCGTGCAACAGCCCTTCTCGTGCCAGCTCAAAATCGAACTGAGCCTCCAGGTGATGCATTCCGCCTTCGAGAAAACTTTCGCCATGAAGTGCAACCCAAAGTCCTACTGTGTTAGGTCTTGGAAGCGGTTCCAGACTGGTGTGCGAGAAGTCTGTCTGGAGTTCATCAGCTTGCAGGTCTAGATCCGCAAAGATCACAATCCCTGTCACTGGATGCTCCAATATCTGGGCCCCCCAGCCTGCATTTTCACCCGCGTGAAAATTCTCCCTCAAACGGAATCCCAACAATTCCAAGACGCTGATAAGGCGATGAAAGTTCCGTCGCGAGCATCGAAAAGTATGATGATCGTGATTCGCCCAGCCCAGTCCAAGCCGATCCTGCCTGAATTTCTGAGCTGAAGCCGCTTTATTTTTCGATTGCCAATATTCCCTCTCGACTTCAAAAACCAGTTCGCAAGCGAGGTCTTGGCCAACCAGGTCGATCATACGCTTCGCCACCGTTTCCGAATGGTCGAATCCAGCACTCTCGTTGCCAATCCAATTGCGTTGCCTGGTCTGCCACATCTCACGTGCTTCAAGTGTGTTACGTGCACGCTGGGGAGTGAATTGGCCAGCCCGGACCAACGAAGATGGGAAGACGTCGAATCCATCATAACCACGCCGTTCAATCGCCATCAATGCTGGAGGACCATCTGCCAGAATTACTTCTCGATAAGGCCCTAACGGCTGGCCTTGAATCGTCTTATGAGATTGATTGGCTGCTAAAAATGCCGAAAGGCTTTCGCTTCGTATGGCGACTCCCAGGCACACCGGCAAATCAGCGGATGTTGTTGGGTTTACGACAACCTTGGGAAGATCCGCGCCGGGATGCGTATAAACCCGCCGGGTAGGGCTGGAATCTTCGCCTCGCCTTGGTTTAAACCCAAGCTCTCGAAGGACATCGTGCGATATCCGCCCACCGTTGATCTGTACATGGTCCACCCAGTCTGGCAATGTTGTTCCCGTCTGGGATTGCAAACGGTTTACAAAATCGCTTGCCCATGCGTTCTGGCTGAGCAACTCGGCATACCTTGCACCCAGAAATTGATCGGCCTCAGGCCAGCGGCGCCATGCAAATGCAGTGTTAGACATCGTTTTCGAGAGCCACCTTTAGCTGATTTCACCATGACTATTCGGTGAAATCGTTGTTTTCGTTCTATCTATCCCATTCGCTATATGTTGATGAAACCGGCGATAATCGAGAAGCCTTAAGAAAGAAGCTTCGCGCCTATCAATCGATTGCTTATATGATAGGATAAAGAACTCGCTGCCTCTCGAATAGAGACTTGGTCGTGGATTCCGTTTCGAGTTGCCCCTTGGATGATCAATCAGAGAATCGACCGAACATGTATCTGTCAGCCCTGAAAAACATCTCGTTAACTGCTTTGTATAAGTACGTTATGGTGATTCTGGTCAGCCTTTTATTCGTGGAATTAAGTCCCCATCAAACCCTGATGGCTCAGGTCATTTCACCTGCAAGTTCAACTAAGTTTAGCCCTCAACCAAGTATTAGTCCAAGCGATCACTTAGGTTACGTGCCTGGCGCGGACTTCCGTCTCGCCTCATGGAAGACCGTCACGGAATATTTCGCAAAGCTTGACAAAATCAGTTCTAACGTCGTTGTCGAGACGATTGGTAAATCGACCCAGAATCGTGACATGATTTTGGTGGCGATCAGCGACTCGAAGACCATCTCAAATTTGAACGAAGTCAAGCGAAATCAAAAGCTTCTGGCAGATCCTCGGTTGATTAAGGATCGTGCCGTAGAGGATCGACTCGTCAATGAATCCAAGCCAGTCGTCTTGATCACGGGCACCATTCATTCTTCTGAAACAGCGGCCACTTTCATGCTGATGGAATTGGCTCATGAATTGGCCTCAGGGCAGACAGCCTGGGCTCGTGAAGTGCTTGAAAAAGTCGTGGTACTGATTGTCCCTTCCGTGAACCCCGACGGGATTGACATTGTGGCTGAATGGTACGGTCGAACACTTGGTAAACCATGGGAGGGCAACGGCTTACCGAGGCTTTATCATCCTTATGCAGGCCATGATACAAACCGCGACTTCTTCGCCTTAAATCTGGTAGAAACTCAGCATTTGACAAAGGTTATGTATAGCGAGTGGTTCCCTTCCGTCTGCTGGGACGTTCACCAGATGAGTTCGGATGGGGCCAGGCTTTTTGTTCCTCCATTTTTTGATCCGACCAACCCGAACGTTGATCCGAGGATCACTCAAAGCATCATGATGATTGGTTCGCATATGGCTGCCGACCTCGCTTCAGCAGGCAAAAAAGGCGTACTTCATTCCGCGATGTACGACAACTGGTGGAACGGAGGGAATCGGACCACGCCTCAGCGTCACAATATGGTTGCGATTTTGACGGAAGCTGCGAGTGTCCGAATGGCAAGCCCTATCTTCCTTTCACCAATGGACTTGCATGGTAAGTCCAGGGGGTTTGCCAACCACGAACCAAATGTCAACTTTCCTGATCCGTGGATGGGTGGATGGTGGAGGTTGCGCGATATTGTTGATTACGAACTGATAGCAGGGCAAAGCTTGCTCACGCTCACTGCCAGATACGGTAAGTCCTTTCAAGGAAATTATATAGCGATGGGTCGAGATCAGATTCACAAAGGCGAATCCGAGGCACCCTATGGCTGGCTGATTCCTCAAGATCAGAACGACTTGGGAAGTGCCTGGAAGATGATTGACACCTTGAGAAAAACCGGGATTGAAGTTCATAAGACTAACAAAGCATTGACTTTACATGGCCAGAGTTATCCAGCAGGGACATGGTATCTGCCAGCACGACAGCCGTACAGGGCTCACTTGAAAGATATGATGGAACGCCAAAAATATCCGGACCGATTCACCACGGGAGGTCAGGCCGAACCGCCTTATGATGTGGCCGGCTGGACCATGCCGTTACTGATGGGCGTGAAGTCGGTCGAGATTCATGATCCGATTGTTGTATATTCTGATAGGGTAGAGACATGGGTAAGGCCACGGATTCAAGTCACAGGTGATTTAAGTTCAGCTAAAACGCTTCTGATCGAAAATCGTTCGATGGATGACCTATCACTGATTCAAGTACTGATGAGTCAAGGGGTTAGCCTGAAGGTTCATTCCGAGTCAGCGACGGTGGATGGGAGGAAGTTCCTTGCGGGATTCGTAGAAATCGAGGCATCGGAAAAGTCGCGAAAGGTCGTCAATGATCTTTCTGAAAAAATTTCCACACAAGTTTATGCGACCAAATCAAACATTGCCGGAACGTCGCCAAAATATCGTCTAAAGTCACAGAGAATTGCCGTTTATCAACCATGGGAACCATCCATGGACGAGGGCTGGACGAGGCTCGTTCTGGACCGACTTGGGATTCCTTATACGACCATCCACCGCGATGATCTGTTGGCAGGCAAGTTGAATGATCGATTCGACTGTCTTCTGTTCCCGTCGGTTTCAGCGAGATCATTGAGAAACGGGTTCAAGGTTGGTGAAACGGAGCCAGGATTCGTCGGTGGAATTGCTGGCTCAAAAGAGATTCTGAAAGAGTTTGCGAGTCGGGGCGGGACCATCGTTGGGCTTGAAAACAGTTCGGAGTTCTTGATCAGTGAACTCGGTCTGCCAGTCGAAGATTCGGTTGCAAGTCTCTCTAGCAAAGATTTTTATGGTCCAGGATCATTGATTGGTGCAGAAACCTCGGGGACGAATCCTTTGGCGTTTGGAATGCCGGAAAAATTCAGCCTCTATTTTGATCGCTCATTGGCGTTCAAATCGGCGGCCAAGGCGACGAACGATTCGAATACAAAATTTGATCAGGTTGTGGTTTACAGCCGAGACTCAGGCACACTTCTGCAAAGTGGCTGGCTGCTTGGCCCGGAAAAGATCAGCGGTCTGGCGGCACTTGGAGAATGCCGGATTGGACAGGGGCGAGTGATTCTTTTTGGCTTCCCTCCCCAGAATCGGGCACAGACCACTGGAACGTTCAGGCTTCTGGTAAATAGCCTTTGGCGTGGAGGACTTACGAGGATTGATCCGGCCAATACGGCAGATATTCCAAGGCTTGTTCCAGCCTCAGAGGCGGTGGCAAAGTCAGTCGGGCTTGTGAAATAACTCAGGAACGATCATAATTCTGCTATCTGTGAGGCAAAGCCTGAAGTTGGCTTGATCTGTGACACGATCACCTGGTAGCCCAAGATTTCGAATCAAAAAAAGAGGGTCAGTCGGTACGATGAGCCATCCGTTCTCTGAATTTGGTGAAGTCGTTTCCTGCGATACCCCGCTGGCCAGCCTGACTTGGCTTCGTCTGGGCGGTCCTGCACAGTTTCTGGCACGACCAGCAAATGTGGATCAACTCTCGAATCTGATACGAACTGCTCAATCTCATAATATTCCTTGGAAGATTCTGGCCGGTGGCTTCAATATTCTGGTCAGAGACAAGGGTGTAAACGGCCTTGTGATCCAAATGGCCAGCCCAGCCTTTTCCGACCTGGAAATTCAAGGGCAAACCGTGTTAAGCGGTGCTGCCGTTCCCTTGACGGCATTAATCTCCCAAACGGCGCGAGCTGGCCTATCAGGTTTAGAGCAACTAACAGGCGTTCCCGGGACAATTGGAGGAGCGGTTCGATCGGCTGTCGCCACCCGTTCCACGAACTTGGACCCGATGATTCGCCGGTTGACTCTGCTTGACGCCGACACGGACATCATCAAGCTGGATCGTGATGACCTTGCGCCAGGGCAGAGTTGGTCAGAACTCGAAGATCACGTGATCCTTGATCTTGAGCTGGATTTGACTGTGGATGATCCTGAAAGTGTTGTTCGGCGGATGCGAAATGTCTGGATTCTGAAAAAAGAACACCAGCCATACGGTCACCAGCCAGCAGCATGTATTTTCAGAGATCCAAAGCCCGATCAGTCTGCTGAATCGCTGATCGATCAAGCTGGTTTGAAGGGATCAAGAGTCGGAGGGGCTGAGGTTTCGGTGCGGAATGCGAATTATATCGTTGCTGATCCGAACTGCACTCCCAGCGATGTCTTACGTCTGATTGAGCTGGTAAGGGGCGAAGTGGATCGCCGGTTCCGTATTGAGCTCGATCTTCGACTCGAAGTTTGGTAATCGTCAAATTTTGCCGATAATGATCATGTCACCTTAGAGACACGTCCCATGGATGTGCAACTGAGGGTGTTGGGAAAAGCGTCTCTTCCGATCGTATCAGGCAAACACGGACAAAGGAATGCTGCGCACAGATCAGGCCAGCACTTCATCTCTGAACCAGTCGTCGGCAAGCCCAAGGCGTGCCGCTGATACCCCTGCAAATCGTTCGGCAGGTGGTCCAGCACTTTCGCGACGAAAATTCGGGCCTCAGGTGGCAAGCACTCTGGCGACCATGGTGATCGCCGGATCAGCGTCAGTTCATGCACTTGGTTCGATCAGGAACTGGCTTCAGAATCAGCCTGAATTTATGTTTAATAGCGATCAGATTTCGATCCAACCCGAGCCTCCTCAGTGGCTGAACGATCCTCGAGACCGGATTTTGGCCCTGATTCCGGAGCTGACCGAGTCCATCAGTGCTCAGCCCCCAAGTGCTTTGACGTTTGACACGGAAGAGCTTGCGCGACGTTTGCGGATGAAAATGACGTGGATTGAGTCGGTCAAGTCCGTGCGGCTCCAGCACCCGAACCATCTGGAACTCGACCTGGTTTTTCGCAAACCGGTAATGGCCCTCTCACTAGTCAAGCAGGGCGTGATATTACTCGACAGGCAAGGTGTCGTTCTGCCAGCGACCGATGTGCGTAAAGACTTCCTGGACAATATCATTCAGTTCAATTATGCAGAAACTTTGGTTGATCAGGTGATCCAAAGAGGCGGGAAGCATCCTGCCCAGATTGCCCAGGGCCAGGTTTGGGAAGATCCCCGAATTGCTGACAGCCTGCAATTGGCCGCCTTTTTGACGGCTCAGGACGATGCGAGAAATCGGCCTCGACGGCTTTTTCGGCTGATTGATGCCGCCAACGACCCGAATCGATTGATTGTTCGTACTGTTGAGGATTTGTGGATCTGGTGGGGCCGTGCTCCAGGCCATGAGCTCCCGGGCGAACCGAAGGCTGAGACCAAGTGGCGATTACTGATGGAATGGCTCCAACTGCACGGACAATCGGGAAAATCTGATGTGAATCAGTCGATGCTTGTCTTTGAAAAAGATCGAGCCGTGTTATCGAGCGCGAAATAACGTCAAAAAATTTAACATCACCGATACTTAGAGAAAACGGACAGCTTTTTAAGGCTGTCCGTTTCTGTTTGACAGATCAGGAATTCTTGGCCAAAGTGAGAGCCTTTTCAGGCGTTTCAGGGCTCTTCCAATCGAACCATTTTTCGTCGAACTTCACGCGAATGCCTTGCTTCATCGCAATGTTCGAAGTCAGAGCAATTACGGCGTCGGCCAATGCCACTTCACCTTTACAGCGAGGCTGATATTGGTTTTCCGCGTGATAATTCTTCGGGTCGCCCTTACGCATGCAATAGGCGAAGTGCTCAAGTTCTTCGCGATATCCACGGGATGGATCGGCTGTGGCGGATCCTCCCAAGCTTGATGCGGCTGATGGGCCTGACCAAGTGGCCGATGTTTCGGCGACTGGCTTCCCAGCAGGACCACTTTGCATGGTGATGGACATGTTTCGGCCGCCAAGTTGGGCCTTGTTGCGGTCGTTTTCTTTGTAGAGCAGGATCTCTTTTTCCTCTTCGATAATCATGGTTCCATAGGTACCCATGACCTCTTCGCCATACTTCTCAAAGGCGTTGGTGTTGATCGATGAATAGGTCACGATCACACGGTCGTCTTTGGCCTGACCAGGGAATTCGAAGGTGGTAAAGACGTGGTCGTCCACCTGACGGCCGTCCTTGTAAAGGATCGTTCCACCATAGCCCTGCACAGAGAGAGGATGCTTTTTGCCCAGGAAGATTGAACAGGCGTCAAGCTGGTGACTTCCAAGCTCGGCCATCAGGCCAGCTCCAGTTCGCTCGTAAAGTCTCCAGCGAACAAGCTCGTCGACAGAATTCCAGCCATATTTTTTGACGTCGATTGAACGGTCGTCTTCAGGAATCGGCTTCTTCCAGCTATCCCAATAGACAATCTGACCGGCTTCATCCTTCATGATCACGGGATTCCCGTTGGTGTCATATTGGATTCCTCCGTCTTTATCCTTGGCATAAACTGGCTGGCCATTGTTCCGGTGCCAAAGGGCACGGATGTGGCGGATGTCGCCCAGATGGTTGTTTTGGATCAGGAAATTGGCGTTGTCATACAGCACCGAATAGTGGCGTTGGTGACCAATCCCCAGAAGTCGATTCGTTTCATGAGCCGTCTTGACCATGTCTTTGCACTGTTCGACCGTTCTGGCCATCAGTTTTTCGCAGAAAACGTGCTTGCCAGCCTTCATCGCTTCAATCGCAACAGGGGCATGAAGCCAAAGTGGCAGGGCGATTACGATCAACTCAACTTCAGGATCCTGAAGGGCTTTGCGATAATCGTGGTCGTATTTGTTCTTGGATCGGTCAACGATCTTGGCTACGTCAGAAGCGGTGTATTGCTTATGAGCCAAGAATTCTTTCTCGCCACGTTTGACCTGTGAGGGGCGAATGTCGCAGAAGCCAATGTAATCGACATAATCTCTGTTGTGGTAACGGATCATGGCTTGGCAACCTTCGTCACCAGTGCCGATCACCACAGCCTTGACAGCCTTAATAGGCTCACTTGATTGATAGCCAAAATAGTAAGCACCGGCGGCTGGAGCAACGGCTGCACCTTTGAGGAAGTCGCGGCGGGAGACTCCAAGAGCCGTATTGGTGTTCTCACGGCCAATGACACGCTGATCGGGCGTAAGGCTGGTCATGTTCTTATTCTCATATCCGGCAGGGGTTTATGGACGAAAGATTTCAGGGCGATTCAGACTTGATTTGGTTTGATCGTCAGACGTTGGAGGCTTCGCGGCGAGCACGACGAGCTCGAATCCATGGTCCAAACAAGACTGCATCAAGGCCGACCCAGAGACTGGTCGGAATGAATACAAGTGCAATGCAGGCAATGAATTCAATCAGATTCTTATTGACAATCAGATAGTGGCCTTCAGCCTGGGGATTTTCCGGAAGGCCCGGTAGAGGAGGCATGGCCAGGTAGAACATGGTCAATAAGTAGGCTCCACCCAAAGCTCCAAAAGGAGCGAACAAGCCTAAAAGCAGGCTGGCCCCCGAAAGGGTCAGGCCCCATGCCGTCAGCCGATTGATCAAAGCCAACTGTGTCAGAGGCTTTGGAACTAGTCCTGCCTTCTTTTGGTCATCTGTGAGTGTCTTATCGAGCCCGGTGAAAATCTCGGTCTCAAGTGCATCGACAGCAGTCACCAGTTTCTTGCGATCAGATTCCAGATCCTTGCGTTTAGACTGTGAGCGTTCGCGTTCATACGACATGGCGGTTGGATTATTCAAAACCGCTTCGTTTTTGGCCAATTCGCTGAGGTATTTGTTGAGGTCTTCGCGATTTTCCTTGGCCTTTGACCAATCGTCCAGCTTTTTGGTTGCCGATTCATAAGCCTTGTCGGCTGAAGCTTTTTGGTCGGCAGTAAGGTTGTAGTGACTGGCGTATCTGTCGAGATTCTGTTTCCAGACGGCAGGGAGTTTCTGGAGATCCAG